>JAHEJP010000078.1:0-1367 GCA_024638855.1 Chloroflexota bacterium | reverse complement strand
ATGGCGTTGCTTGCGAACAGGACGAAGGTGCCGTGACCTGGTTCAACCTTGAGCAGATCCAAGAGTTGCACCACTCCAGAGCCATCATACCGAGTGATTTCAACATGCTCCAGCGCTTTGTCGGTCCTGATCCTCTGGCTCATCATGAGGTGGAGATGGTAACTCGCCAGAGTGGTGAACAAACAATTCATCTTGTGGAACTCGTTAGTTTTGAGAAAATCAGTTAGCGATGCCTTTACTACCCGGGGAAATACTCAACAAACGCTACCGAATCGCTAACTTGCTTGGCGAAGGACCTTATGGGGCAGTGTATTGGGCTTGGGATCTGACTGACCAGCAAGATGTGGCTATTAAGGAGTACCTGGATCCGTCGCTCGACATTCAAAGGAGATTTCGAGCTGAAGCTAATAAGTTAAGCGGCCTGAAGCACCCACAACTGCCGCTTGTTCATGATCACTTTTATCTGGAAGATACCGGCCAATATCTGATCACCAGCTACATTCACGGTGTTAACACACAATCTTTGTTGGAGCAGTATGGTTCCTTGCCATCTGATCTGATCGTCGAGTGGTTACAAGCCGTTTGTATCCCGCTGGCATATATACACGATAAAAACCGGCTCCACTTGAATATCAAGCCGGTTAATATCCGCATCACACCTGAGGGCCAGGTCTATTTAGTCGATTCTGGCTTGCCCGGATTGGGTGTGAGCCCGGGAGCCAGTGGCTTTTCGGCCCCGGAACAACAAACCCAAGGAAATGTTAACGTAACCAGTGATATTTATAGCTTGGGGGCCACCCTTTATGCGCTTCTGACCGGGATTGTACCCCCCGATGCTTTACACCGGGAAAGTGGTTTACAAGATTTGATTCCGGCTCGCGAAGTCAATCCTGACATCGAGCCTTATTTGTCGGTTGTTGCCAACCGGGCTATGGATTTGAGGACAGACGTACGCTTCGAATCGGCCGCTGAATTTTCCTCTGCACTAGCGCGGCCTATCGGCCGGTTGCCTGTCCAGAGCGATCAGCCAAGACGAACCACCAGTGATGTCCTTTCGGCTGCCCCGCCTCGTTTACCAGCGAAAAGAAGACGCCAGATAGAGCAGCGAACCATCATCGCTTTGGCAGCTGTACTTGTGCTGGCTATTGGAATATTGGTTGGGGTTGGTCTGGCTAGTCAAACACCTCAAGCACTGGAAGGACAAATCGCATCAACAGCGACATTACGTTCACAGATAGTTGCTGCACTGACAGCCATAACGACCGTGACCCCGACGCCAATTTCTACGGCGACGCCGATACCTACCCCGGCGCCGATCATCGATGAAAAGACCTCAGCCAGGATGATTTATATGCCTGGAGGTGTCT
>JAHEJP010000421.1 GCA_024638855.1 Chloroflexota bacterium | reverse complement strand
TTGGAGCCTTTATGGCTGGATTTGTAATTGGTGGCCTGGTTGGTGCGGCGACTGCCCTGATCTTGGCACCCCAATCTGGGGCTGAAATGCGGGCCCAAATTGCAATAAAAAGTGAAGAATTGAAACAAGCAGGCGAAGGACAATATTTGGAATATCGAGAAAAGGCCGGAACCTCTATTGCCCAGACGCAGACAAAAGTTTATGACGCTACTGCCCAGGTCCAAGAGCGGGCTAGAATCGTACTGGATGAGGGTAAGCAAAAATTACAAAAGGACCAGGTAGTCGAACCCATCGAGGCAACTGGTACAGATAACACCGATAGTCAGGAGGAATCTGGAGGCAAATAACCAGCCTAGATCAATATTTTCTCATCCCGAATCCAAGAAAAAACAGGCTGCCAGCAGATATTGGGCATGCCTGTTTTTTTGCGCGGTGCGTCAAATCCAGAATATTAGGACAATTCAATTCTAATGACGAAAGCCGATACCTTGACATTGAAGCAATTGCTCGACATCCTAACTGTTGACGGGAAAAACGAGGATGTTCAGGTTTTACAAAAAGCCTATGAATTTGCGCTTTCAGCCCATGGTGATCACCGACGCGAATCGGGCGAATTATATATAGAACATGACCTGGCTGTTGCATTTATTGTCTGCCAGCTGGGAATGGATATCAATACGGTAACTGCCAGCCTTCTCCATGATACCCTTCTTGACCATACAGGTCTTGATGATAGCTCGATTCGTGCTCAATTTGGCGCCAAGGTTGCAAGCACCGTCAATGACTTAGGTAAGCTTACTCCGTACACTGATAAACATGCCCGCGATAGAGATGACAAAACTCTGGAAGCCATTCGAAGGGCAATCCTGACCATCATCGACGGTGATACACGTGTCATACTCATTCATCTGGCAGATCGCCTTCAAGATCTTCGGAAAGCGAGTGGTCTACCGCCCGAAAAACAACAACAATTAGCACTCGCAGCGAGAGATTTACACGCTCCATTGGCTAACCGGCTTGGGATATGGCAACTTAAATGGGAGCTCGAAGATTTGGCATTTCGCTATTTGGAAACTGAACAATACCATGCGATTGCTGACCAGATCGCAGAAAAGCGAAATGATCGAGATCAACGGATAAAAGCGGCGGCATCCTACTTGCAAAAAAACCTCCGTAAAGCCCATATAGAAGCTGATGTGAGTGGCAGGCCAAAACATATTTATTCCATTTATCGAAAAATGCTGGACAAGGGATTGAATTTTGAGAACATCTATGATATTCGAGCCCTAAGGGTAATCGTCGAGGAAAACTCGCCAAACATTTGCTACCAGGTGCTTGGAATTGTGCACAATCTATGGAAACCAATTCCGCAGGAATTCGATGATTATATTGCCCGGCCAAAACCCAATGGCTACCAATCACTTCATACGGCCGTCGTAGATGAGTTTGGTCATGCTTTAGAGGTTCAAATTCGAACCAGATCTATGCACGAAGAAGCAGAACGAGGCATCGCCGCTCACTGGGCTTATAAGGAAGGCGGCAAAGGTACAACTGCACTATCCAAACATGTCAATTGGCTACGCCAGCTCCTGGGTGGGACTAAGGAGGACGTTAGATTAGATGTCGACTCAGATGTTTTCCGCGATGAGCTTCTAGGCGAACGCATTTACGTATTTACGCCAAGGGGAGATGTGGTCGACTTACCGGCTAGATCGACTCCGATTGACTTTGCTTATGCCATCCACACAGAAGTTGGTCACCGCTGCCGGGGCGCCCGCGTAAACGGAAAAATGGTGAGCTTAGACTACAATCTCACCTCCGGAGAACAAGTGGACATCATCACCTCAAACAAGGGGGGACCAAACCGTGACTGGATGAATGAAAGCCTTGGCTTTACCAGCAGCTCACGGACACGTAGTAAGATTAGGGGTTGGTTCCGACAACAAGAAAAAGAAAAAAATATCACTCAGGGAAGAGAGGTCGTTAAGCGGGAATTAAAACGCCTAGGCGTTTCCGAAGTATATACGCTTCAAGATATTGCCTCTGCTCTCAAATTTGACGACTTGGAGAAATTCTTAGCCAAAGTCGGCTTTGGAGATATCCAAAGCACGCAGATTGGGGGTGCAATTTCGGCTCTCCAACAGAAGTTGCAACCAGATGATGAACTACGCCCGCTACTTAAACCCCAAAAAGAAAGGGGTAAGAGACTTACAGTCCGTGGAATCGCTGGACTTCATACTCATATGGCAGGATGTTGCACGCCAATCCCTCCGGAGCCTATCGTCGGTTATATCACACGAGGACGAGGTGTAACAATTCACAGCAAAAGTTGTCGTCAATTGATGGCCACAAAAGAACCGGAGAGGTGGATCGATGTTGAGTGGGGACTTGACGAAGAAACCTATCCGATCCCTATCATAATTTCGGCTTATCGAAGACCTGGACTAATGGACGATATCGCCAATGTTCTAAAAGGACAGCATGTCGACCTTGTAAAGACCAAAACTACGACCGCAAATAGCATTACGACGATTTACATTGTCGCCGAGGTCACCAGTCTCGATCAATTGAACTGGATATTAGATAAGTTAGAAAGGTTAAATAATGTAATCGAAGCCCGCCGCGAACGCTGGACCGAATGACAATTGTCTTTTCGTAACGCCTGCTTCACTTTGCGAAGCTACTGAGTTTACTGGTGTAGTGAGTAAGGTATCTGGCACCACCTGATTGCAGCTGGCTTTCGAACAACGTTATTGAGTCAACTAAAAATCCTTCCTTATGGATCTGATGTCCCCAAGGTAGCTTGATCACTGCTAGCTGCCTAGAATCTCTTACTCGACCCAGAGTTAGATGAGGGTGGAATTTTCTGCTTTCAGCTTCCCAACCCAGCCGACGCAGCGAACCCTCAATTCTCTGTTGGATCACCATTAACTCTTTGGTTTCGCCTTGAATCCCTATCCATACAACCCTTGGTTTTTTGGGATTCGGAAAGCAACCTAGGTGGCCAAGATCGAGATTGAATGGTGAGTGATCCTTCGTTACCAAGTCTAATTCCCTCGAGATCGATGGCAATCTATCTTCCTGGATGTCTCCGAGAAACTTCAAGGTCAAATGGATGTTTTGTATTGGTACCCAACGCATAGTTCTTGCAGGGAGTTGTTTACTCAGCTCGTCCTTAGTGTCATGCAATAGAGAACGAATTGATGACGGTAGATTAATGGCGATAAAGGCTCGAATTGTGCGCATAGCGATATGTTTTGCTGGCTTAAACCTTCTTTGAAAAAGGATAATTGATCATGTCCATAAACCAAGAAAGTTCTTTCTCAATACCTGTTGATGTTGTTTTCAGAGACATCGATGTCATGGGTAATGTCAACAATGCTGATTATTTCACCTACATGGAAAACGCAAGAACAGATATGTTTTGTAAAAGACCTCGACCTCGATGATCCGGGCGATTTGCCGTTTATTTTAGCCCAGACATCATGTATGTATCGTTCGGTGGCTCGATTCGGAGAACGGTTAGTTGGCAAGTTGTTTGTCTGATGTGTTGGAAGAAAAGCTTCGATATAAGCTATGCAATTACCACGAATTAAGGAGACTTGTGGCAGAAGGGTTGTTAGTCATAGTAAGCTTTGACTATAGCATGAACAGTTCAATCCTGATTCCGGAGAACGTCCTGAATCTCCTTGTGAAATACCTTGAATCTGATTCAGCTGACTAACCCCAAGCCCTGAAGTTTAGTGTCATGAGGGACCTTACCCGCTCCAACTGTCCCAGACTTCTTCAATCGCTTCACGGACTATCGCAAGTATAAGGTCAATCTCGTTTTCGCCAATAATCAGTGGTGGTGCCAACAGCAAACTTTCACCCTTAATCCGCGATATCAACTTTTTCTCCAGGCACGCTGTCAAGATCTTCTGGGCGATTCCGGCCGACGTTTTAGACTCACGATCCGCAACAAATTCAACAGCACACATCAATCCTAACCCACGAACATTTCCAACACAAGGAATATCTTCTAGCCTTCTTAATCCCTCTAAGAGCTGTTCTCCCCTTAGTCTGGCTTGTTCCGCCAGATTCAGTTCCTCAAGTATCTCAATATTCTTAATAGCCACAGCACAACATGTGGCATGCCCGGAGTAGGTATATGCATGCATCCATCGTTGATTTCCTGGCGCCGTGTCGATCACTTCCCTGATCTCATCCGAGATTTGAATACCACCCAACGGCTGGTATCCGCTAGAGACCCCTTTTGCGAAGGACATGATATCCGGAGTAACTCCCCAATGGTCCAGGGCAAACCATTTACCCGTACGACCAAAACCTGTAATTACCTCATCGGCTATAAACAGCACATCATAGGCATTACAAATATCACGAATTAGTGGGAAGTAGTC
>JAHEJP010000420.1 GCA_024638855.1 Chloroflexota bacterium | reverse complement strand
CCCACCTCACAAAAGGTTCAGGAGATCCCGATCTTGATGGTCCCACCCTGGATCAACAAATATTATGTGATGGATATGCGGCCGGAGAATTCGTTGTACAAATATCTTGTCGAGGCCGGCTTCACCCTTTTCACCATCAGTTGGAAGAACCCCGATGACTCTATCTTGGATTTAGATTGGGACGACTACATGGATCTGGGCCCGCTGAAGGCGATGGAGGTGGTGAAGGCCATCACCGGCGCCGATCGGGTGAACCTGGCCGGTTATTGCCTGGGCGGCATCATCACCCAGGTCACGCTGGCTTATCTGGCAGCCACCGGCCAAGAAGAGACGGTCAATTCGGCCACCTACTTCACAGCCCACCAGGATTTTCACAATGCGGGCGATATATCGGTCTTCATCAACAAACCTGGGGTCGTCTTCCTGGATTGGATCATGAACGCCAGCGGCGGTTATCTGGACGGCCGCAATATGGCCGCGACTTTCAACATGTTGCGGGCCAATGACTTGTTGTGGAATTACGTCGTTCACAACTATCTACTAGGCCAGGAACCGCCGGCCTTTGACTTACTCTATTGGAATAGCGACGGCACCCGGGTTCCCGGCAAGGTACATTCTTTTCTCGTACACGAGTTTTTCCTGGAAAACAAGCTCATGCAGCCCAACGGCATCCAGGTGAAAGATACGGGCATCGATCTAGGATTGATCACCAGGCCAACTTATGTGGTAGCCGCCAACGGCGACCATATCGTGCCCTGGCAGGGCGCATTTATTGTGCGCGAATTGCAGGGCGGACCGGTGCGCTTTATTTTGAGCGGCGGCGGGCATATCGCCGGCATCATCAACCACCCGGCCGCCAATAAAAGAGCTTACTGGGTCAATGACAACGAAGAGACGGACTCAGAGCGCTGGCTGGCAGCAGCGGAAAAGAATGAAGGCAGTTGGTGGGTTGATTGGGTTCCCTGGCTAGCCGAACGCTCTGGCGATGAGATAGCGCCTCCGCCCATGGGCAACGAGGAGTTCCCGCCCATCATGGACGCGCCGGGCACTTACGTCCTGGAGAAATAAAGAATGAGCCAAGAAGAGGAACCTAAAAAATCAGCGGCCGATCCCTTCGCCAACATGCTCCAGTTTTACGATAACTGGAGTAAGTCTTGGGCGAATTCCATGAGCGAAACGGTAGCCAATCCGCGCTTTGCCGAGACCATGTCCCAACAGATGGAAGGCAGCCTCGAATTTTGGTCTGTGGTGCGCAAGCAGGTAGGCGAGGCCATGGAACAATATCTGCAGCAATTGAGTTTACCGACCCAAAAAGAGGTCGTCAGCCTGGCCGAGCGGCTGACGACCATCGAGATGCGGTTAGACGATGTCGAAGCGAAGCTAGACGAGATCCTGGATCATTTGAAAGAGACGCAAGATTAGTAGCCCCTTGGAGAGAGGTTTGGACGAATCGAGGCCCTCAACCTGGGAGGACTTTTTCTTTCAATTTGAATCGGCGACCAGCGCCTCGAACGAGGCGACTCAGGCGATGGTCAGCCGGGCGGTCGAGGGCGCTAATGCCGTGGTCCGATCCCTGGAAGCGCCAGTGGGTTTGACGCCGAAAGACCTGGTTTGGTCCCTCAATAAGAGTAAATTATACCGCTACCAGCCCAGGCAACCGGCCGAGGAGCGGCATCCCGTTCCCCTGTTGCTAGTCTACGCCCTGATAAATAAGCCCTTCATCTTCGACCTGGCGCCGGGCCGGAGTTTCGTCGAGTACATGCTCGACCAAGGCTTCGATATCTACCTCTTAGATTGGGGCACGCCGGGGCCGGAAGATAAGGGTACGACTTTCGACGATTATGTGACCGAATATCTCTACCGGGCGGTCCGCAAAGTGTTGCGGCATTCGGGCGCGAAGGAGATCAGCTTGCTCGGTTACTGTCTCGGGGCAACCCTGACCGTGACCTTCGCCGGCCTTTATCCGGAAGTACCCATCCGCAATATCATCTTGTTAACCGCCCCGCTGGATTTTTCCAGCCAGCCTGAGGGCTCGATGGCGATATGGCTCGACGAGGATCGTCTCGACATCGACAAGCTGGTCGACACGTTGGATAACGTGCCGGGCGAGTTGATCCGTCACTGGGCCAAGATGTTGAAACCCATGGAGAATTTCGTCGGGGTATATGTGAATCTTTGGAAATCGTTGGGCGACGAGACGGCCGTGTGGGGCTGGCAAGCGATCAATCGCTGGGTGGAAGACGTGGTCCCGGTCGCCGGCGAGGCCTTCCGCCAATTTGTGAAAGAGTACGTGCGAGAGAACCAACTGGTCAATGACGAGCACGTGATTCAGGGCCGGCCGGTTCAAATGGCCAATATAGACGCCTCGCTACTCAATATCATCGCCCAATACGATCATCTAGTGGCTCAATCCCAGGCCGAAAGCATCATGGACATGGTATCAAGTAAGGATAAAGAGTTAAAAGTCCTGCCCTCCACCCATGTAGGCATCATGATCAGCGGCCGGGCCAGATACAAGTTATGGCCGGAGGTCGCCGGTTGGTTAGGCGAACGGTCGGGTTAAACGAAGCTCATGATTTGTAAAAGTCATTCCGACCAAAGGGAAGGAATCCCTATGGCTTACGCCAATAATAGACATATTTTTCTGAATAAGGTTTCAGGGATTCCTCCCATTCGACAAGCTCAGGGCAGGCTATTCCGCTGCGCTGCAATCGGAGCAAATTACAGCTAGAAAAGGTTTGGATGAAAGAAAGATGCACGCGGCAGATCTGTTGAGCAAGCGGGCGAAACTAACGCCTGACCGGGAAGCGCTGCTCGAATTGGAAACGGGCCGGCGTTTTACTTACTCCCAACTCAACGCCCGGGCCAATTGCGCGGCCAATTTCCTGTCTGGAAAACTCGGCGTCGGTAAAGGGGATCGGGTCTCCATCCTGGCTCAAAACAGCGTGACTTACTTGGAGCTTTTTTATGGCCTGGCCAAGATTGGGGCCATATTCGCTCCTTTAAATTGGCGATTGGTGGCCCGGGAGCTAGCCTATATCGTTAATGATTGTGGTTCAAAAGTATTGATTTGTGGTCCAGAATACGCCTCATTACTGGCCGAAATGCGGCCGGATATCAGCCTGGAACATTTGGTTAGTCTGGAAGGGGCCGATATCCCAGGCAGTTTGACCTACGAGGAAGAAGTGGCCTTGGCCACGGTTGACGAGTCAGAGCGGCCGTCCCTGGATGGCGAGGATGCCCATTGCATTTTATATACCTCGGGCACCACCGGCCGGCCCAAGGGAGCGATCATCCCCCACCGGCAAGTGTTGTGGAATTGCATCAACACGGCCATTAGTTGGGGTCTGACCGAAAATGATGTCTCGCCGGTGTTCACGCCCTTGTTCCATGCTGGCGGTTTATTCGCCTTCCTCACGCCCTTGTTCTATCTCGGCGGCCGGATCATATTGGCCCGGTCCTTCGATGCCAGCGAGTCGATGCGCGTGATCATCCAGGAAGGATGCACCGTCATTTTAGGCGTGCCGACCCTATTCCAGATGTGGTTGGATTCGCCGGATTTCGCCGCTGCGGACTTCAGCCAGGTCCGTTTTTTCATCAGCGGCGGGGCGCCCTGCCCGCCGTCATTGATGGAAAGCTGGCGATCACAAAAGGACATCGTCTTTCGCCAAGGATACGGGCTGACCGAAGTAGGGCCTAACTGCTTTAGCATGACCGACGCGGAATCGGTGGTCAAGAGCGGCTCCGTCGGCAAACCGATTTTCCACAGCCAGATGCGTTTGGTAGATGAAAGCGGGAACGACGTGCCGCCGGGCGAGACCGGCGAATTGATCATCAAGGGGCCCCATGTTTGCTCGGGCTACTGGCGCAATCTGGAGGCGACGGCCGCGGCGCTGCGAGATGGTTGGTTTTACACCGGCGATATGGCCCGCCGCGACGAAGATGGTTTTTATACCATCGCCGGCCGCTTCAAGGATATGATCATCAGCGGCGGTGAAAATGTTTACGCGGCCGAGGTAGAGGCGGTCTTCGTCGAGCATCCGGCCGTGGCCGAAGCCGCGCTCATCGGCAAACCAGACGAGAAGTGGGGCGAGGTTGGCCTGATGATCGCCGTGTTGGAGAAAGGGCAGGCGTCCACAGAAGATGAGTTACGGGAATTTTGCCAGGAACGATTGGCCCGCTACAAGGTGCCTAAACAAGTTTTGTTCGCCGCATCGCTGCCCTACTCTCCTTACGGTAAGGTGATGAAGGCCGAGCTTAAAAAGCGTTTTGTGAATTAGGAGGATTTCATGCCCAAGCTGCGTTCCAACGGCATCGATATCTATTACGAGATTCACGGCTCCGGCGATCCCCTGGTCTTGATCAACGGTCTAGGATACGACCTGTGGATGTGGCACAAGATGGT
>JAHEJP010000419.1 GCA_024638855.1 Chloroflexota bacterium | reverse complement strand
TCGTCCAGTGAATGGACTATGAACCGCGCCAGATTCCAAATCTTATTGGCAAAATTTCGATGGCTGGCCACTTTCGCCAGCGAAAGGTTGAGGTCGTTGCCAGGGGTACTGCCCGTTAACAGGGTAAACCGCAACGCATCAGTTCCATATTCCCCCATGACAGCCAAGGGATCGACTACATTTCCGATGGTCTTGCTCATTTTTCTCCCGTTCCCATCTCTGACTAAACCATGGAGATAGATGGTATGGAAGGGTGTGTCGTTGGTATACATCGCCGCGGTCATGACCATCCGAGCCACCCAAAAGAACAAGATATCATACCCTGTTTCCAAAACGTCGGTCGGGTAAAATCGTTCCAGATCAGGCGTTTCCTCAGGCCATCCCAGAGTGGAAAACGGCCACAGGGCGCTACTGAACCAAGTGTCCAATACATCTGGATCTTGAACGATATCTTGGCTACCACATATTTCGCACGCAATCGGATCAGTTCTAGCTACTGTAATGTGCCCTGATTCCGCACAATACCAGACTGGGATCCGGTGTCCCCACCATAACTGGCGACTAATGCACCAGGGTTGGATATTCTCAAGCCAATTTTCCCAGACTTTGATAAATCTCTCTGGGACGATTTTGATCCGGCCACTCTTCACAGCCGCGAGAGCCATTTTTGCCATAGGCTCTGCGTTGACGAACCATTGTCGACTAACCAGAGGCTCGATGATTTCGCCACCTCGCTGGCTACGGGGAACGTTGATTGTATACGACTCCTCGCGAATGGTTAGCCCGGCATCAGTCATGTCAGCCCACAGCTTTTTGCGGCACTCAATTCTGTCCAATCCTCGATAAGGGCCGGCCGCTTCGCTCATGGTAGCATCCTTCTTCATCACGTTGACGATTTCGAGATTATGACGTTTGCCAATATCAAAGTCGTTTGGATCGTGACCGGGAGTGACCTTCAAGGCGCCTGTGCCAAAGCTCATATCGACAAAGTCATCGGCTATGATCGGAATTGGGCGATTGAGTATTGGAACAAAGGCGGTTTTTCCGATCAGGGACGAGTACCTGCTATCCTCCGGATGCACGGCAACGGCGGTATCGCCAAGGATAGTCTCAGGTCGCGTCGTAGCGACCGGTATATACTCGCCACCGTCCACTGGATAGTTAAAGAAGTACAGATGTCCGGGTTCTTCTGAATATTCGACTTCCAAATCTGATACGGCGGTCTGCAAACCTGGCGACCAATTAACCAGGTATTCTCCTTGATATATCAGACCCAGCCGGTAGAGGCGCACAAAGGATTCCCTCACTGCGGCCGAAAGGCCTTCATCAAGGGTGAAACGTTCACGGTCCCAATCACAAGACGCGCCTAACCGTCGAAGCTGTTGGGTTATATAACTGCCATATTTCGCCTTCCATTCCCAAGTTCTCTCCAAAAAAGCTTCACGGCCGATTTCTTCGCGACTAAGCCCCTCATTCTTCAACTGATTCTCGATCTGTAGTTGAGTGGCGATGCCGGCATGATCCGTTCCAGGCACCCAAAGCGCGGCTTTACCTGCCATTCTTGCTTGACGAATCATCAAATCTTCGACCGCCACAAAAAGAGCGTGACCTTGATGCAGCTCGCCCGTGATGTTAGGTGGTGGAATGGAAATCACGAATGGTTCGGCCGTTGATGGCCTGGTTTCTGGCTTAAACCAGCCGTTTTGTTCCCACCATTGATAAATCTGCTGCTCGGTTTCAGTGAAGTCATATGCTGGCGGCATCTCATTCATTTTTGCCCTTCTCCAATTAACGACATATTGTCATTGCCCAATTATTTCCGTAAAACAAAAAACTCTCTCGTCCCTAATCAGGACGAGAGAGTCGTTCTCTCGCGGTACCACCTTCATTCCAGGCATCAAACTTCAACGCCTGGCTCTCATTGAAACGTTAACGGGCCAAACCGTCCTTGCTTACTCTAGTTAAATGATAAGCATAATTCAGCAAGGAAACTCCTGGGCGACTTTCAGCTGACCACACCTACGCGATTTCCACCAAATGCACGCGCTCTCTTGAGGCCGGTAATTACCTACTCCTCCCATTCGCAGTCTTTCAATTTTTAATTGGGCGATAGTATAACAATTGGCGTGATCCCGGTCAAATGACCTAATTGACGATTATGTCAATTCGTTCTATCACATCTCCAGGTTCCCCTGGTTGCACCCGCTGCAACGATCCCAACATTTCTTCCCCTTCAATTACCTCGCCGAAGATAGTATGTAACCCGTTTAAGTGGGGTGTTTCTGTAAACGTAATGAAGAATTGGCTGCCATTCGTATTTGGACCCGCGTTCGCCATCGCCAACAATCCCGGCCGATCGAATTGCAGACCATTATCTGTCTCATCTGCAAATTCATAGCCTGGCCCTCCAAATCCTAATCCGCTCGGATCGCCACCCTGGGCCATAAAACCTTCAATAACTCTATGAAAAGTCAGGCCATCATAAAAACCCTCATTCGCCAAAAAAACAAAATTGTTCACAGCTAACGGAGATGATTCGGCAAAAAGCCTCAGTCGAATATCACCCTGATTTGTTCGAATGATAGTCTCATAATCATTCGCGGGATCGATCACTTGCTCAGGATACACCTCGTAATAATCAAGACGATCGGCTGGTTCCACCGTTGACAGCGTGCGAGTAGCCTCCATCACCTCAACGTCGCCCGCTCTTTGCCATAGGATAATTCCAACCAAGATAACAGCCACGACTATAGCTAATATGGCGATGATTTGAATCCGCTTTGCCCGCTTTTGTCGTTTTTCCTCTTGCCTGCGTTTTTCAAACGCTCTTATCTTTTGTCTTGACAGTGATTTTTTTGCCATCGTTCCTTCTCTTAGGCATCGACCTACGATGAGCCTCGCTCCAACTGCCAAATGGCAACCAATCCAAAAACAAATACTGAAAAACCTAATACGTAGCCCTCGAGAAAATCTGCGCTGGTGATGAATAAACCAACCATCCCGAAAGCCCCAGCGATCAAATAAAGGATTAATACTGCCTCGCGTTGACTGAAACCACGATTTACCAACCGGTGACTCGAGTGATCTTTGCCGGCCGTCGTCAATGGGTTCACGTGTCTTCTCGTTCGAGAGATGATGACCAAAGAGGTGTCAAAAATGGGCAGCCCCATGATAAATACTGGCACCATCCAGGTCACAAAGTTAACGTTATCTGGAAATCGCAATTGGATGCATAACACAGCTAATAAGAAACCCAGAAACATGGAACCCGCATCACCCATGAATATTCGCGCCGGTTTGAAATTGTACCGTAAGAAACCCAGGCATGCGCCCAAGATGCCGGCTGCCAAAGCTGCGACCAGATGCTGATTATTGAAGGTGGCTAACAACAAGATAAATGCCGCGGCTACACCGCTAACACCAGCGCTCAGGCCGTCCATATTGTCCATAAAGTTCATGGCATTCGTGATGCCCACCAGCCAGATAATCGTCACGGCAATGTTTAGCCAAGTTGGAATATTCAAACGAACTTGTACGCCAGCGTAGACTAATATCAGAGCCGCGATTAGTTGGCCTGAAAACTTCAGCCAGGCTGGCAAATGACGACGATCATCCACCAATCCAACAAGAATGATAATTGTGCAAGCCAGAACAGCACCGATGACAGAGGTAGCTTGGAACGTAATAGGGAGGATCGAGACCAAAAGAAGAAATGCTATAAGGGCGCTGGCGGCAATCGCAAGTCCACCGAGCAATGGCATTGGCGCACTGTGCAATTTCCGGCCGGCGGGCATATCCACGAATCCCGTCCACACCGCTAGCCGGCGAATGAGCGGGGTGCTGATGGCTGCCAAAGTCAACGCTGTTAGGAAAATGATGACAAAAACTCGCACTTCTTCATCCTATCGCGCCAGACTAGACTCAGCCCTCTGTTTCAGTACTACCGGATTCCACCAAGGACAAGAATTGTTGGATGATCGGCGTTGCGTCTGGGGGTGCCATTTCTAGAGCTTGTTCGCCAAAGATTTCAGCGTTTTGCAGATCATCCTCTTCAAAATACCACTGAGCCATCGTGAAATCAATTTGCCATGGAGGTATATCGTCACTGGCTCGTTTTATCGTTTCCTCATAAGCGGCAGTGGCATCGACTGTTTGTCCTAATCGAATATAAATCTCTGCCAACTGTAACCAATGTTTAGGCGATCCTGAATCTCTTTCAAGCGCATCGACCATACTCTCCGCAGCCCTGGCATAATATTCGTCTTGATCCTCGGGCGCCTGCAGAGCCACACAGGCTTTGTTTACTTCTGCTCGATCAAAATAGGAAGCGGTGTAATACGGATCTCTTTTAATCGATTCGTCATACAAGGTCAGAGCCCGGTCGCAGTCCTGCTCAAGGATAAACGCCAGCCGAGCATACTCGTTTCTA
>JAHEJP010000418.1 GCA_024638855.1 Chloroflexota bacterium | reverse complement strand
TGAAGGAGCGTGGGAAATGTTTCTTGAATTGATGAAACAGATAGTTGATACATCCTGATGAGCGTAACCATTATCCGTTCTTAACGGGAGCTGAAACCTTGCAGCCGTTTTGGGGGTAGCAAGAGGCGTAAGCGCTGAGGATTATAGACTGCTGCCACTGCTGCGTCACTGTGATTTATTGACGGGCGGTCGAGCCTTTACTTCTCAAAACAGTTTACATTTTCTTTGCTTCTACTTTTTTTGGCGTTGTGAAGGTTTTTGTTTCTTTGATCAGTTCAAAAGATTTTTCAGTCGCTGCATGAAGTTGGGCCCTTCAATTCGCATTTTCCACTGGATATGTTCTGGATTATCTACTTCTACTTGCTCCCACATCTCCAACCATGTGCGGGCCGCTTCAGCCTGATTATCGGCCAGAGAAATTTCCATTTGCACCTTTGCCAAAGCCCTAAATTCACTGATATGTAGTTTGGATAAGCGGAGCAATGGTTGGATCAACGCTCTGGCCTCTTCAAGCTGTTTGTCTTGAGCCTTAATTCTAGCCAATGCCACACGGGTAAAGAGGTAATCTGGAAAACGTGCATGTGTTTCCTCGACCAACGCCCGTGCTTCTTCTGATCGACCTTGCATTTCATATGCCAAAGCAAGTTGGTTGTATGCACTATAAAATTCAGGCGCATCGGTAATAATCTCTTGCAGTATCACTTCGGCAGCTTCTGGTTCGCGATCCATGAGCAGATCATAAGCCCGTTCATGTTTTTCAAGTATTTTGTCGGGAACGGTTTCAAAATCTTCGGGCTCTTCTGTAATTTCAAATCCCAACATTAACAATTCGGTTCGCTGGCCGTTGATCCACATAGGAACAAGTTTGTCTTCTGGCAGCATGGTGGGGTGGTTTTGAGCGATGAATTGAATGGCTTCCATGCGAAGATCATCAGCCCCATACGGACTTTGGCCAAAATCGTAGCAGATTTGGAGCAAACCTGGTGTTTCAGTGATGCGGATGAAGTTTAATACAAAATCGCGGGTTTGTCGGTCGCCACGTTCTAGCATGTATGGAAAGAGTTTGGGGAGATACGGCCGTTCTGCCAAAAGGGATTTCATTCCCTGTTCAATACGCTTTTCACTCATCCGCTGGACATTTCTACCTAAATGCTTTTTAAGGACTTGGCCAAAATCTTGTGAGAACCAGTATTGAAAGGACCAATACCAGGGAATATCTCGCTCGCTTTTTGGCGATCTTTTCTCAGCCAAACTTGCCTGCGCCATTTCAAATGAAGGCATCAATTCAATTGCTTCCTGCCACAATTGCCAGGCGCTTTTTTCATTACCAAGGCGATATGCTGCTACAGCCGCCAGATGCAAAAGCATTGGAGGAAGATCTTCGCTATTGTTTTTGGCACGTTCATACGCTGCCCACACCTGGGCATCGTCACCAAGAAAAGAATACGCTTCTGCCTGCTTCAACTCTAAATCAGAATTGTCGTTGGTGATTTTTTGTAAACGCAGCGCATATGTTTGAGCCTCATCGAATCTGGCTGTCAAGAATGTGTATCGCACCAGATTGCCCAGCGCATGAAAATTATCTGGGTCCTGTGTAAGCACATCTTGAGCAGTAGCAATAGCCTGATCTACATCCCCTGTCAAAAATCTAGAGAGACTCAGGTTGTTGAGAATTGGTAGGGCATTGGGTACCTCATCTAACAGTAATTCGGCATCATGAATAGCCTCATCAGGGTGCCCTGATACTGTGAGAAGCTGTGTCCGTTCATGCAAAACCATCAGTCCGAATTTTTCGTCCTCGGTGAAGGCTGTCGAATCGATTATTCCATCGGCTTCCTGTAATAGCATTGGTTCGACCGTTTCAACAAATGATTTCGCTTGCTCGATATATGCCACATCAGTTGGCTGGACGATCAATTCCTGCGCATGCTGCAAGGCTAAAGCCGGGCACATCAGCTGATTGTAAGCGTATATCAGATTGTTACGTAATTCCGCCAGTTCCTCTCCCTGTTCTTTGTGCAACAACCGCTCTCCATAGTAAGCATATGTGTGCCAATCTTCAATTTGTTCACTAACTTCAAGTATTGCCAGCAGGATTGGTTTACTGTTCGGATATTGACTGGCCAGCTGAAAGAGCTGCTGTCGGGCAAGGACGATATCACCATCTTCAAATACTTCCATGGCTGCAGCCAGAGTACGCATTAATTTTACAGATGACCGTTTCGCTGAACGTCGCGGTTTTCGTTTCCTACGTTTAGGCATGATTCATAATCCGTTTGACAACCTCAATGTTTTCCTAAAAGCCACAATATGTTGAGGAACAATGATTCACTATCTTTGCAGAATTCACTCAGAGGCTTGCTCCGGTGAGTTCAAAATATAAGTCGGTCGGCTGAAGGCCAAACCTGAATCTCTGATGTATCCAGTCAATGAAATGTCGCCAATGGTTACGCTGAACCTGTCGCCAGACATCACCAATCGTAAGATGCTGGTCAGTTTGCCGTTGGTAACGGTCTCGTTCCTGGTCCAAGAAATAGTAAGCCAGCATGACCAACGTCCAGAAACGCACAATAGCCGTGGTCGTCATTACTTGATACTGGTCCAGGCCGAGAAGTTCCTTGGTATCGGCAAAGAGAACTTCAACGTCCCATCGAGTGGCAATATGGCCAATCAGCGCATTCAAGTCAGCGGACAAATCAGAAGAGGCCCAATACAGGGTTTTCTCTTCTTCGTCATCATCCCAACGCCCGCGAACAATGACCAATTGGCAGCGATACAGCTTCTTGATACGTGTCGAGACCACATGGACATAGACCCAACGCCTGCCATCTTGGTTCGGCCAGAGAACTCGCCGCCACGCTGTATCGGACAGGGCGGTCGCGTACTCATCTACCCGCTGCCAGCGCCAACCTTTGGGTGCATCAGGGTCATTTATGCGCAACGACCGATTGCAGCGCAGACCGCTGGTAATCAAGAATCCCCGCTCTCGGGCGATTTTCCAAATGCGCTTAGAAGTGTACCAACTATCCAACAACACGTGGGTCAACGTGCCGGCAACAGGCTCAAAGGTGCGGATGATCTCAGCCATGATGTCCACTTTGCTGGCAAAGGCCACCCCTTCTGCTTGGCAAACAGTTCTTTGCCGGTACATCTGGGGGGCCAATGGACAGCGTCGGCCCAACAAAAAATACAGTCCTTGCACCAAGCTATGTCCGGGAACCGTCTTCTTTTCCGTTCCCGAGTAATGCCGACCCAGACCGCCCATTTTCTTGCCCCGCTTCTTCATCATCGTCGAGTCATCGCCGATCAAGTAACCTGTCGCTACGGTTTTCTTTGGCCTGCCTCGTTTCTTCTTTCGCCGGCGTCGCAAGCGGGCATGTTCTTCAAGCACCTGGGGCGTCATCTCCTGCCGAAAGTGGCCTTGCCATATCCGCGCCAAATCATTGGCTTGCCAGGGTGCTTGCCCCATAAAGCGGCTTGTGCCAGAGACGCTGGCCCCACTATTGACCTGCCGCAGCAGACCCGACATTGTCCGTCCGCTCTGGCACAACATCAACCCCAGAAGTATGGTCACGAAATACTTGTACTGGGGCCGGCTAAAGCAATCGGAAAACAGTGTCAGATATTGGCGCAAATGTTGGTCAAGACATACTATTGGCAACCGCATAGTTCACCTCTTGGAACAGATAGTTTTCGTCGACCATCTTGTACCTCATGGTGGGCTATGCGGCCATTATTTCATTGTAAATGTGCGTCCCCTACCAATACAACGTTATGTTAACTAAAAGTGCAAACTTAGTGTGATTGTTTATTGGTAAACTTATGAGCCAAATTATGACGTAAAGCTACGCTACTAACAAGAAAGATAGTGATCCTGTTGGCGAAGTCAGGTCACTGATTTGCCTGTCATAGATTATACTGACCGGAAAACAGGGGGACAGAGATGCTGCGGCCGGAGCGAAATCACGAGATTCCAGAACTGACACGTTTTGTGGCGAAGGGGGCACTGCCAGACGGAAGCATCTTCATGAAGATGCGGGATGAGCTGGGTCCCATCTTTGAAGACGAAGACTTTGCCGACCTGTATCCTTCCCTCGGACAGCCGGCGGAAAGTCCGGCGCGTCTGGCGCTAGTAACAGTGATGCAATATGCAGACAATCTAACCGACCGGCAAGCTGCGCAGGCAGTGCGCGAGCGAATTAGCTGGAAGTATGCCCTTGGACTGGAACTTACCGATCCTGGCTTTCACTATTCCGTGCTAAGCGAGTTTCGCCGGCGGCTGGTGACCGGAAGTGCCGAGCGGCGACTGTTGGCTAAGCTGCTGGAGCGCTGTGGCGACCGGGGATTACTGAAGGGAAAGAAGAAACAGCGCACCGACTCAACACATGTTTTGGCCTCCATTCGTAGCCTGACATTGCTGGAATTGGTGGGGGAA
>JAHEJP010000417.1 GCA_024638855.1 Chloroflexota bacterium | reverse complement strand
AAGGTAAATGGAAGACAAAGCCTCTGATTCATGATCTCACCAAAGAATACCTTTGATAATAGCAGGCACTTCTGCCTGCAGGAAAACGATGGTGTATGATTAAAGGAAACGTAGTCGTCCAAGATCATTCGAGGAGCATTGATGGCAGCAGACGAAATAAGCCCCACTGCTAATACTGAAGAAGAAAAACCAAGTGATTTAGACAAACCCAGCGAGGACAAACTTTCTATAACCAGTCATTCTTTCAAGTTGAACAGACGAACTTTGCACTACACGGTCACCACCGGCACTATCATACTAAAAGAGGAGGTCGAGGAAGAAGGGAAGACGAAGGGACCACAGCCTAAAGCCACGATGTTTTTTGTCGCTTATATGCTCGATGGTGAAGAGGATAAGAGCAAACGGCCGATTACTTTCTCCTTCAATGGCGGACCGGGGTCGTCATCAGTGTGGCTGCACTTAGGGCTGCTTGGACCGCGACGGGTCGTCCTTAACGAAGATGGCAGCGCTCCTCCACCGCCTTATCGCCTGGAGGATAATCGTTACTCTTTGTTGGATGTGACCGATTTGGTTTTCATCGATCCCGTTAGCACTGGTTATAGCCGCGCAGTAACCGGAGAAAAACCAAAAGAGTACCACAATTTTAAAAAAGATATCGAGTCGGTAGGCGAATTCATTCGCTTATTCACCTCTCGTCACCAGCGTTGGACATCGCCCATCTTTCTTATAGGCGAAAGTTACGGCACCACACGAGCGGCCGGCGTTGCCGGATATTTGTTGGAGCGACACGGCATGTACCTGAGTGGCCTGATGTTACTCAGCTCAGTACTCAATTTCCAGACCATAAGATTCAACACAGGCAACGACCTACCGTATATCTTCTTTCTACCATCTTATGCGGCCACTGCCTGGTTTCACAAATGTTTGCCGGCCGATCTGCCAGAAAATCTACCGGTGCTCTTGGAGGAAGTAAAGGATTTCGCTATGGGTCCATATGCGCAGGCATTGATGAAAGGCTCGAGCATATTGGACGGCGAAAGGGAGTACGTGATCGAACGACTGGCCCACTACACCGGTCTTTCGGAAGAATTCGTCAGCCGCTGTAATTTACGGATCGATATTTTCCGTTTCGTGAAAGAGTTGTTGCGAGAGAACCGGCGAACTGTCGGCCGTCTTGATAGCCGCTTCATGGGCATTGATAGGGATGCTGCCGGCGAAAAATTCGAATACGATCCCAGCTACGCCGTCGTCCAGGGTCCCTATTCGGCAACACTGAATAATTATATTCGGGGCGAGTTGGCTTTCGAGAGTGATCTGTCTTATGAGGTCCTCGCCGATTTGTGGCAGAATTGGCAATTTGAAGAACATCAAAACGAATTTGTGGATGTAGCCGAGACACTTCGTAAAGCCATTTCAATGAATCCCGCCATGCAAGTCTTCGTGGCCAATGGCTACTATGATTTAGCAACCCCGTTCCTGGCGACCGAATATACCTTTGACCATATGCATCTCGAGCCGGAATTAAGAGACAATATCGTGATGGTTTATTATGAAGCCGGGCACATGATGTATATTCACCAAGAGTCATTGGCGCAAATGAAAAAAGATCTTGAGGCGTTCATCAAGTCTGCCACCCCCTAGTTTCTTTCACCAGGCCGCTGTTCATTACTTTCATCACCTGACAACGATCCCAGAGCATGTTAGCATCGTAGCCATGTTTGCAAGCGGCCGCTACGACTGGAATCTATGGCTGTGGTGGGTAGTCCAGACCACGGCCGGCTATAGCTTGGCGATGATCGCGTTGGTTCTCGCCATTCTGGGCCTGGGAATACCAGTTGTGGCAATTGGTCCTGAAACAGAATCGTCATCCATATGGCTTCAACTATCTTTTACGCCTCTATTCGCCTTGTCGAGAGGTTTCGCCGGTCTTTTGCAATGGATATCTCGGCGAAGCGTACTGGCCTCAGCAGGTTGATGGGTACCGGTTTCTGGTATAACCTGAGCCTTCCGCGCAGCCGGCTCGATATTTGACGGTGTTTATGGGGGCGTTTTGGCCTGGTCGGCGGCCGGATCTACAAGTGGCAAAGTCTTTGTCTGGATGCTCACTGTGCCGCGCTTTGGCTGATTGCCCGCAGTTATATTCAGGCTGATGTAAAAGAATTTGGTCTTATTAATACTTCTAAAACGCATTCAAAAAAAAAGGAAAGATCATGACTGAAGAAATGCGTATGTGGGTTGAAATATCTTTTTGATATTAGCTATCTGATCGTTGTCTGGGGCTTGGTAATCGCCTTGCTCCGCCGCCAGCCTATGGTTAATATCGACGACCGGCCAGTCACCGAACTAATCATTTGGGCGTTTGTCTTGTTAGCCTTAGGTGATACCGGTCATGTGGGATTTCGCGTCCTGGCATATTCAATGGACGGTCTAGGCAGCACTATCAGTTTATTTGGCCAAGAAGTTGGTATGGTCGGACTTGGCGCCCTGTCGACCGCCGTGACCGTGACTCTATTTTATGCCTTGTTGCTGGTCATCTGGCACCGCCGCTATAAAAAACCGTACGGCTGGTTTGGGGTATTGTTGTTCGCTACTGCCGCCTCTCGCCTTATCATCATGATATTCCCCCAGAACCAATGGAACAATACGGTACCGCCTCAGCCCTGGGGGCTAATCCGCAACCTGCCGCTGGTCATTTTGGGTTTGGGCGTCGCCTACCTAATGCTCCGCGATTCGGCGAAGAACCAGGACAAACCCTTTCGCTGGATCGGTATCATGATCCTGGTCTCTTACGCTTTTTACGTGCCTGTTATCCTCTTTGTCCAACAGGTTCCGGCCATCGGCATGTTCATGATTCCTAAGACCCTGGCTTATGTTGCCATTGGTTTCATCGCTTACAATAGTTTATCCAAGGCTCCTGCGGTCAGTTTGCAAGCATAAAGAG
The DNA here is from genome assembly GCA_024638855.1 of Chloroflexota bacterium. Lineage (GTDB taxonomy): Bacteria > Chloroflexota > Anaerolineae > Promineifilales > Promineifilaceae > UBA11865. Next base: position 1,495 of record JAHEJP010000417.1, on the reverse strand, counting down.
TATTCAACTAACTGACCAAGATTTACCATCATGTCACGAAAATCGACGGACAAAATCGAGCTGGCTGATATTATTCCCGGCGATATTTTCATCGGCACTAGCCTGATCATTCGCCGGCAGGATCGGTTTCTGTACGGTATCCGGCCGCCCAAGCTATGGCAAGACCGCACGGTTTTGGAACTCACAGGCATCGGCGGCGGCCTGGAAAAAAAAGACGAGAGTCTTTCATCCGGCGTCCAGCGTGAAGCCCAAGAAGAGATCGACTGCGAGGTACGGCTTATACCGGCTACGAAAACCCTCATCGTTCGCGGGTTTGATGATATCACCAGGCTGGCGCTATCCGGGGAAGAAAGACCGGCTGCCCTGGTCTATCGCAGCTGGCGCACACCACCCCACCAACCCTGGCACCCGGATAATCAGGGTTCAGCCTGCCTGGTCGTCTTTATAGGCGAATTACTAGGCCGGCCGAGACCGGCCATGGAACTGCCCCAACTTATCTGGCTCAGCGCCGAACAGGTCTTGGAAACTGCCAGGAGAGATGTAATGCTTGGGGAATTACTGGCGGCTGGATCAGAATTGATCTCTGGAGGGTCGCCCTCGCCGCGGTTGGAAACAGTAACGCGTATGACCGATTCTCAGGAAGCACTGGCTTTAGCCCTGGGAGATGAGACACCATCTGTTTACTGCAGTTTCTAAATCGATGGCCGGATTGCTTCTATCACTTAACGACCAGCCACATACTCGTCTGGATCTAGGAGGAAATTCAGGACTGCCTCGTCATAGTCAGCATAAGTCGAGATATCATTGTGCCCGGCCACAGGGATGACACGCATGGTTTTGGGCGCGGTGATAGCATCAAATAACCGTTGGCCTTGGGCTAAAGGCACAAGCATATCCTGCTCACCATGGACCACCAGCGTCGGGCAGGTGATAGCCGGCACCCATTCCAGCGATTCGTAAAGTGGCGGAACCATCTCCATTGGCACCCAAGATGCGTGTAAAGAGACGACCTCCCTCATGGAGGTGAATGCACTGTCCAGGATAAGGCCGGTCGGCTTCTCCTGAGTAGCGATGTGAGCGGCCACGGCGCTTCCCAATGACTTCCCCAATATCGAAGCCGGTAAACCATCAGCCTTTGCCCGTGCTTTTAGCCAATGCCACATCGCCAGGCCATCTAACAATAATCCCTCTTCAGATGGCTGCCCTTGGCTATGACCATAACCTCGATAATCCCAAATCAAGAGCGATATCCCAGACTCGACGAAGGGAGGCGCGGCCTGGACCCAATCGCCGATATTGCCGGCGTTGCCATGGCAATAAAGCAGGGCATGGTTGGCATTCCAGGCCGGCAAATACCATCCGAAAATACGAACGCCATCGGCCGATTCCACGACCACCTCTTCGAAAGCCAAGCCCAACTCCTCGGGCGTGAAATCCAACGGCGTGAAGGTGGCATCGGGCCGGTATACGAATTGGTTCACTAGGCCAAGCATGA
>JAHEJP010000077.1:2014-16537 GCA_024638855.1 Chloroflexota bacterium | reverse complement strand
AAGGCTCCCATTTGGGCTATATGCTCTATTCGGCCGACGAGATTCGGATATGTTGGATTTTGTTCATAGATGATGGGGGCGCCTTCAGAATCGCCGTGATTAACGATGACATTAACCTGATAACGGTTGGCGAATGATTTGTTCGAGCGCGCTGCAGGCATGACCTCCATCGCTCCATCCGCTGATGGATTTTCATCACCCATTGCCAGGAAGGCGTGATTGTTTTCGATGATGTCCTTCTGAACGGTGTCCAGATAGCTCAGGACTTCCGGCAGATCAACGTATTTTTCTCTTAGCTCATCGAAGAAGGGGGTCGCGGCAAAGGCTGCAACTTCTTCGTTAAGTGCCTTAACGCGTGTACGACCTTCACGCATCCACTGGGGTAACTGCCGGACGATTTTTTGCAGACGGGTCTGCAGATTTTCGATCTGAGATTCGATGGCTTGCCGTTCTTGTTCCGGCAATTCCATGAACTCTTCAGGCTTGATGACCTCCTTATCCTTTAAAGGGGCAAAGGCCAGGCCGGATGGCGTCCGGATGAGGGCGATACTGGAAGCTTCGGCATCCTTTCGAAGCTCTTCCAAGGCATTTTCTTGTCTTTCTTGAAATTCGGCTTCGACAGCTCTTTTTTGCGTATGGTACTCTTCGCTTTCGAAGGCGCCGGCCAAGCCGGCGAACAATTCTTCGATGAGCTGGTTCATATCCTGGCTCAGAATGAGTCCTTGGCCAGGTGGTAATTTCAGCGCTATGGGCATGTGAGGTTGGCTGAAGTTGTAAATATAACACCAATCAGAAGGGACCGCTTCACCAGCTGCTTTTAAGGCCAGAGAGTGCTGAACTGAGGTGTGTTTGCCAGTGCCATTTGGCCCCAGGGCAAAGAGGTTATAGCCTGGCTGCTGAATGCCGATGGCGAAGCGAATGGCATCGACAGCCCGCTCCTGGCCAATGACCTCTTCCAAATCCTCCAGCTCGGCCGTGGTTTCAAAGTTGAACTGATCGGGCTCACATTTGTAGCATAATTCTTCGGCGCTTAGATGGTGTACGGTGGCCATGCTAGTTAACTCCTTGATTCGATCTGGTCATCTGTCTGGTCGGGATTATCCCAAACTCGCTCTGCTCCCCTGAAAGACATCTCGGCGACATTAAAGATTTAGCCCACTAATCGCCGGTTCATTTTGAGACAGGGTTTATTCAGTTAGATCATCCCTATTATACACCGGTCTTGTGCTCTTTACTGGTGGAACGATCTAGCGTTGCGACGCTATTAGAGTTTATTTCTTATTATAAGAGTAGCCTGTTACTGCTTGGTGAAAAAAGGGGATAAAGGCTATACTTTGAGTGCTGGAATCAGCATCTTGAACAGAATTTTTCCAACAACTATCTTAAAGTTATGACACATTTGCGAATTTTACTTGTCGACGACCATGAGGTCGTGCGTTTAGGCCTGAAGAGTCTTATCGAGCGCCACCCAGGCTTTGAAGTCGTGGCTGAAGCTTCGGCTGCCCAAGAAGCTGTTCAAAAAGCCTTAGCACAGGAGCCTGATATCGTCTTGATGGATATTCGCTTGGTGGGCGGCAGTGGCATCGAAGCGTGTGAAGCGATCACTGAACAACTCCCAGACACCAAGGTGATCATGCTAACCTCTTACGCCGAGGATGAGATGTTATTTTCGGCCATACGGGCTGGGGCGACAGGTTATGTGCTCAAGCAAATTAGTAGTGAAGCTCTGATCACGACCATCGAAGCGGCCGCCCGAGGCGAGTCCATGCTTGATCCGTCGCTGACCCAAAGAGTCTTCACCGAGGTCCGTCGCGCGATCCAGCAGGAAGAAGTTGCTGCCTTTACCGATCTCACTCCCCAAGAGATGCAGGTTTTGGCCGCTATTGTGGATGGAAAGACAAATCGGGAAATTGCTAATGCCCTGTTCCTGAGTGAGGGAACTGTCCGTAATTACGTCAGCAGTATCCTATCCAAGCTTGGAGTATCCAATCGTGCCGAGGCGGCCGCCTATGCCGTACAACACCATTTGAATGATTATCTCTGAAGAAATGGCCCAGAACAGCCGCATACCTGAGCAAGCACTGGCTACCTTGAACCAGGCGGCTTTGGCCATTGCGGCCGAAGTATCCCTGGATAAGGTGCTGAAACAGATCACTGATTCGGCGCGCCAACTTGCTCGCGCTCGTTATGCTGCCTTAGGTGTGCCCGGAGCTGAAGGTCATCTGGAAAAGTTTGTCACCAGTGGCATGTCAGCCCAGGAAGAAGCCAATATTGCTCACCGGCCCCGCGGCCACGGCTTGCTCGGCGCGATCATGCGCGAGGGAAGGACGATACGACTGCCACATCTTAACCAAGATCCGCGTTCCGTTGGTTTCCCACCCGGTCATCCGCCAATGGAGAGTTTTTTAGGCGTGCCCATTGTGGCTGGGTCCGATATTTTGGGCAATCTTTATCTGACGGATAAGCAAGCTGCTTCGTCAGAAGGGCGCGATAGGGTCGTCGAGTTCTCGGTTGCCGACCAAAAGCTCGTGGAAATGTTGGCCGCCCATGCAGCAATTGCCATTCAGAATGCCCGGCTGTATGAGCAAGTGAGCCGTCTGGCCATCGTCGAAGAGCGTTCGCGAATCGGCATGGACTTGCACGATGGGGTGATCCAATCGATTTATGCAGTAGGCTTGACATTGGAATCGGCTCGATTATTGTTGCCAGACGATCCGGTAGAGGCCAACCATATCATTTTGCAATCCATCGCCGGCCTAAATGACGCCATCCGGGATATCCGCAACTTCATATTAGATCTGCGGCCGCAGCGCTTTACGGGCGACCTGAACCAGGCCATGGCCCGCCTGATACGTGAATTTCAAGCCAATGCCATGATCCCAGTCCGGTTTTCAGCCAACAGGGCGACCTTATCGTCGATGCCCTCCCCGATCGCCAGGACGATCTTCCTCACGACCCAAGAAGCGCTGGCCAATATCGCCCGTCACGCCCGAGCCAGCCAGGTGACGGTTGAGATTTGGCAAGAGCCAGAATTAGCTATCTTATGCGTCGAAGATGACGGCGTGGGATTTAATGTCGCTCAGCAGACTCAGTCCGTGGGGCATGGCCTGGCCAATATGCGCGCCCGGGCTGAAGAGTTGAACGGCACTTGCATCATTCAGTCAGAGACCGGTCAAGGCGCTCAAATATGTCTTCGCGTTCCTCTGTGGCCACCAACCGGCGATCAATCCGCGTATTCTTAACCCCGAAACCCAGAAATTACCCCTCAGTGTGACAACCATCATGGATGTTTGGTGACGTTTGTTACTGGGGCGAATGGAGTACCTCCGCGTACACTAAGAAACAATCAGAAACCAGAAGTAATTTTTGGATGAAGGGGGTGTGGATATGTGCGCACTCAGCCATGTTGAGCGGCCTAGCACAACCACTCCTGGTCTACCGATGAAGATCATTAAAGTGCTTATAGTCGACGAATATTTGGCAGTGCGTCAGGCGCTGGCGTCTCGTCTGCGTGCATTTCCCCACATAGAAGTGGTGGCCACGGCCGGGGATTTTGACCAGGGCTTAAAATCAGCCCGCACAACGCAGCCCGATGTGATCTTACTTGAGTTAAAAGGCAGCGGTAGCTTGGTGTCAAACCCAGTAGGCGCGATGAACAAAGCCCTTGCTGGGCACCCGGCCGGTATCATCGTTCTGACCTCCTATGCCGAAGACGACGAAAGAAAAGCAGCGCTTGATGCTGGCGCCCGACGCTACTTGTTGAAGCATATTGACTCGGCTCGGTTGTTAGCGGAGATCGAAGCCGTAGCTAGCGAAGTCACGAATCAAGTCAGTTGATGGAGGCTCGTTTATAACTCGGTTTTTTAGCGATTGCCTTCTCCTCCAATTGAAAGTAGCTATTGAAAACGGGCGTAGATCGACATTCTGCGCCCGTTTTGCTTTTTCAATAAACATTTGAACAAATAAACATTTGAACATTGACAAATCACCAGAATCGGTACAATTCTGAGAGGTAAGTAAGCGGCAATAATTCTTAAAGAATGAACGATATTTGCGCGGTTTACTTACAGGTGATTGTGCTCACGGGATTGCATGTTATTCCATGAAGGTTCGTGCAATTGCACTTATTACCCTCAAAACAAGATAATCGACGTAAAAGGAGAATGATTAATGTCAAAACTTAAAGAAAGGATCCCGGCCGGCGTGGTCACCGGCAATCAAGTCCAAGAAATCTTCGCCCATGCTAAGGCGAACCAATTTGCTTTGCCGGCGGCTAATGTCGTCGGCACCGATAGTGTCAACGCTGTTCTGGAGACTGCCCGGGACGTGAATTCGCCCGTCATCCTACAGTTTTCCAGTGGTGGGTCTGTTTTCTTTGCCGGCAAAGGGCTAGGAAATGAAGGCCAACAAGCTACTATTGCCGGAGCAATTTCTGGGGCCCGTCATGTCCACCTGATGGCTCCTCTTTACAATGCTCGAGTCATCCTGCACACCGACCATTGCGCCAAAAAATTGCTACCCTGGATTGACGGGCTTTTAGATGCTGGCGAGGAATTCTACAAGGTCCATGGGATCCCTCTCTACAGTTCTCATATGCTGGATCTATCGGCGGAGCCCATAGTAGAGAATATCGAAATCAGCAAGCGTTATTTGGAGCGCATGAGCAAACTGGGCATGACGCTGGAGATAGAATTAGGTATCACCGGCGGTGAAGAGGATGGCGTCGATCACTCTGATGTGGACAGTTCGCACCTTTACACCCAACCAGAAGAAGTGGCTTATGCCTATGAAGAACTTAATAAGGTTAGCGACCGCTTCACCATCGCGGCCGCTTTTGGCAATGTCCATGGCGTTTACCGCCCAGGTAATGTGCAATTGAAGCCCAAGATCTTGCGAGATTCTCAACAGTATGTGCAGCAAAAATTTGGCACCGGCGACAAACCAATCTACTTTGTCTTTCACGGTGGCTCTGGCTCAAGTGCAGATGAGATTCGCGAAGCAGTTTCCTATGGCGCGATCAAGTTCAACATCGATACTGATTTACAGTGGGCTTTCTGGGATGGCGTCAAAAACCATTATCAGACCAATGAAGGTTACTTGCAAGGTCAAATCGGCAATCCTGAAGGGCCGGATAAACCGAATAAAAAGTTCTATGATCCAAGAGTATGGCTGAGGAAGGCAGAAGAATCTTTCAAGGCTCGCTTGAGGCAGGCCTTCGAAGAACTAAATAATATCAATACCCTGGGATAAATGCTTGGTTACTTGGTCGGTGATCGCTGGTTGGTGGGCGAATGTTACCATTAGATAGCGAATGCTGGTCTCAAAAAACTGTTGTGATCCGCCAGATTTACAGGAGGAACCATGGCGCTGCATGAGTTAGCTGGCCGGCCGGCACCGCAAGAGCTGTTGACCAACATCCCCCGGCTCGTTTCCGGGTACTATGAATATCAGCCAGATCCGGACAACCCTGCACACGGGGTAGCCTTCGGCACCTCGGGACACCGGGGATCTTCCCTCAAATCTAGTTTCAACGAAGATCATGTCCTAGCTATCAGCCAGGCCATCTGTGAACTGAGACGGCGACAAGGAATTACAGGCCCACTATTTGTCGGTGTGGACACTCATGCCTTGTCCGAACCAGCTTTGGCCACGGCCGTGGAGGTCTTTGCGGCTAACGAGACGGAAGTCCGGATCCAGGCGGGTGGAGGCTATACCCCGACGCCGGTCATCTCTCACGCCATCCTGACTTATAATACGGGCAAAAAGTCAGGCTTGGCCGACGGTGTGGTCATCACGCCTTCGCACAATCCGCCAGAAGATGGCGGCTTTAAGTACAATCCACCTTCTGGAGGACCGGCCGGACCGGAGACGACAGGCATCATCCAAGATCGAGCCAATGAGATCCTGCACAACGCCCTAAAAGACGTAAAACGCCTGCCGCTTAGCCGGGCTATGAAGAAGTCCACAACCCAGAAATACGATTATATCAGTCCCTATGTCTCTGACCTTGATCAAGTGATTGACATGGATACCATCGCAGCCGCCGGCCTAAAGATCGGCGTCGATCCCATGGGTGGGTCCGGCCTAGCCTATTGGGATCCTATCGCCGAGATTTATGGCCTGGATATGGAAGTGGTCAACCGGGCTGTAGATCCCACCTTTTCTTTCATGACCGTCGATAAAGATGGTGCGATCCGCATGGACTGTTCCTCGCCATATGCCATGGCCAGTCTTATCGATCTTAAGGATCAATTCGATATCGCTTTCGGCAACGATCCTGACTACGACCGGCACGGCATCGTTACCAAGAGCGCCGGCTTGATGAACCCCAATCATTATCTTAGCGTAGCTATCTGGTATCTATTCCAAAACCGGCCGGGCTGGGGGGGAGAAGCGGCCGTTGGCAAAACCCTGGTATCTAGCTCGATGATCGACCGGGTGGCGGAATACTTGGGTCGTCAATTATCCGAAGTTCCGGTGGGCTTTAAGTGGTTCGTGGACGGTTTAATTGATGGTTCCTATGGTTTTGGCGGCGAGGAAAGCGCCGGAGCGTCCTTCCTCCGTCAGGGGGGACGGGTTTGGACCACCGATAAGGATGGTATCATCATGGATTTGCTGGCGGCCGAGATCACAGCCAAAACAGGCCGCGATCCAGGCCAGCATTACCAACAGTTGGAAAGCCAATTCGGCAGCCCACTCTATGAACGGATGGATATTCCCGCTACCGCAGAACAAAGGGCGGCTTTAAAGATGCTATCGCCTGAGATGGTCGAAGCCGGCGAGCTGGCAGGAGAACCGATCACCGCCAGATTGACCCAGGCTCCTGGAAATGGGGCAGCTATCGGCGGGTTAAAAGTCACCAGCCAAAACGGCTGGTTCGCCGCCCGTCCATCCGGCACCGAAGACATATACAAAGTGTATGCCGAAAGTTTTATTGGAAAATGGCACTTGCGACAGATCCAGGATGAAGCCCAGGAAATCGTGCAGGCAGCCTTTCGCCTGGCTGGTCTATAACAGCCGGCTTGGCGAAAATGAGCGTGGATAGCAGCAGGCGGAAAAGGTCTAATCCATTAACGGCCGGGATCAGTGGAGCTATTTTAGGCGCCGTCAGTGGCGGGCTCATTGGCTATAGCTTAACCGGGGCTGCGGGTGTCTTGGTTGGCGCCATTACCGGGGCCTTGTATTTCGGTATCGTGGAAGCCGTGACCGATATCAACCGCGAACCGGCCGGTCTTAAACCTCTCTGGCACCGTATCATTGGTTCGACCATGGTCGGCGCCGCCCTGTCCGTTGTCCTGGCTTTCTTCATTGAAAATGGCCTGTTGTTGGCCCTGTTTATGGGTTTGCTGGTGGGCTTATCAGGCTTTAGTAATCAAAAATTGCTTCTAGGTCTGCTCATTGGCCTGGGGGTCGGTATGATCGCCGTGAGCGTGAGCGGTGAGCCAAATGCAGCTCTTATCGGCGGCGCCACTCTCTTGCTTTACCGTCTTCTATTGTGGCTGTTTATTCATGAGCCGGGGCCGCTGCAATTTACGGGCGAACATGTGCCAGTGACTGATGCGCGCTTTGTGGTGCCTTTCGAGGCCCATACGAAATATATCGGGGTTGAATATATGGAGGAGTTGGCCCGGGAAAGTGACGGCAGCTTTCAACGAAATCAGCCCGACATCGGCATTGTAAACAGCTTTGACGATTTAAGGGGACTGACTTTCGATCCGGATAGAGTGGATCCTCTTATCCGTGAATTCTACGAGCATACGACCCGTTTTAAATTGTCCATTGTGCCTAAGTGGAATCCATTGATCTGGCCGTTCTTCTGGTTTTTCAAAACCGTTATTGCCCAAAAAATTGGCCAGGCTAATTTGCCCTTTAATGCCAAAGAGGCTCAACGAGGAATGGTCAGTTACGTCGATACCATTGATTATGACCTGGGAGATTCTGATGGGGAGGTTTCGGCCGATCATATTGAGACCTTGCGTGGCTGGATCAGGGCCTATGAAGATTCGGGCGAAGCGATTTACGTAGGCATATATACGGTTGTCCGCCATGATGGGGTTGGATTTGTCAGCGTTGGCTTTCCATTACCAGAAGCCAACTTCACTGCCACGCTGAAGCCGTTCAATAACCGGGGCGATGGCTTGTTATTAAGGACCCACGACACCGGATCGACCTTCACGGGCCACTATCTGACCGACATCGACGATGAGGATGGTTCCTTGACGATCCTTAAGTTGTCAACAATGGGTGAGGAGATAGATGTTTTCGTCCAGCATGGGCAGTTGAAAACCGAACACCATTTCTATTTTGGCGAATACCGTTTCCTGACCCTCTATTATGCCATGGAGCGGAAATCGGCCGATTGAATGTTTTGCGATTCGTGATTAAATTAGTAAACAAGTAAATGCACATGCGCTTGATCGTTTTTTTGGCGGACGTTTTTAGGAGGGATTAACTTGAGTATTATAGGTTGGATTATTCTCGGCGGTCTAGCTGGTTGGATAGCTAGTATGATCACCGGGCGGAATGATCAACAAGGCTGCTTATTGAATATTATAGTTGGTATCGTCGGTGCAGCCATTGGCGGAGCCATCGTTGGCTTTTTGGGTGGGGCTGGCGTGAGTGGCTTCAATATCGGCAGCCTCTTAGTTGCTATAGTTGGCGCTGTGGTTTTACTGGCCATCGTCAATCTGATTACAGGCAGAGGTAAATAAGCTTGCCCGCTTCACCATGCCAGTAATCGAACTCCATCTTTTATATGTTGGCGATTGCTTGGGTATCCTATACCTATTGTTGCATACGGCAGAAATTTCTTATAGTAACTTAGTGTTCCGCCCAACAAATATTGACGAATAAGTGAATGATGCGGAACACTTAAACTGAAGCAAATATTTACGGTTTCTTTCTGGCAAAAGAAATTTGCTTCAGTACTAGGACATACCCACGCTAACTGGCTGAACCCTTCCTTAGTTACAATCCCCCAATTGTCGTCGGAGTTGAACCAATTAAGGCTGCCTTAGCTGCTTTATACAAGACGAAGATTCTCGCCCACCGATCCCCTATTCCGGCTGAAGTTGCTCTTTGAGCGAACATGCCAAAAGGGTGCTCCTCAGCACCTGATAGACCAAAGATTAATAGAACATTAATCAAAAATATACAATATATTGACAATAATTTAACATGGTGTATAATCAGGGTATGTGCGCACCCCAAAACCTTAATTTCTAATAGGAGAAAATGATGAACCAAAAAATGAGCAAAGTAACAACAATTGTTTTAGCAGTCGTAATGGTCTTGATATTGGCCGTACCGGCCGTATCTGCTGATATGCACGAAAATACAATCGTAGATGTTGCTGTAAACGATGGCCGCTTTACTACCCTCGTTGCCGCAGTTGTTTACGCTGATTTGGCCGACGCCCTGTCTGGCGGTGAGTGGACAGTTTTTGCCCCTACAGATGATGCTTTCGCCAAGTTAGGATTAGATGCTAGCAATATCGCGAGTTCCTTCACTAAAGCTGAGATCACTGACATCTTGCTTTACCATGCTTTAGCCAGCAAAGTGGATGCAGCTGCCGCTTTAGCTTCGGTAGGTGATATCACCATGGCCAATGGTAAACTGGCTGGCTTGAAAGAATTTGAAGGTAATCTTTACCTAAATGATGACTCGAAAGTGATCATCGCTGATATCTTCGCCGCCAACGGTATCGTCCATGTCGTCGATAACGTCATTCTACCGCCCTGGCCTCGCGTTGAGGGTGAAGTGCCAGCGGTTGGTGGCTCCAGTGATGCCGCTGTTGGCACGAGTATCGTAGATATCGCCGTCAATGATGGTCGTTTCGATACCCTGGTCGCCGCCGTGGTTTATGCTGGTTTAGCTGACGCTCTGTCCGGTGGTGAGTGGACCGTCTTCGCGCCCACCGACGATGCCTTCGCCAAGCTCGACTTGAATGCTGACAATATCACGAGTGCATTTACCAAAGCTGAACTGACAGACATCCTGCTTTACCACGCTATGGACAGCCAAGTCGATGCGGCAACGGCCTTAGTCTCAGTAGGCGACATCACTATGGCTAATGGTCAATTGGCTGGCCTGAAAGAGTTCCAGGGCAACCTGTATGTCAATGATGACTCAAAGGTCATTATCCCCGACGTTTTTGCCGGTAATGGCGTCATCCATGTCGTCGACACTGTCATCCTGGGACCTTGGCCCCGCTAATTAATTACCATTAATTAGGTGAATAGTAATAACGAAAGAGCATAAAGATTTTCTAAATACAACTTTTGAATCGCTAACCCCATAACCCAACCACCCCTTTAAGGTGGTGGGTGCGCAAATGAGCCCGGTATCCAACTTGGTGCCGGGCTCATTTTATTATTGATAATTAGCTGCTTAATGGGTTGAATCAGCTCAGTGGATCTGCCCGGCGACGCTCTTGAATCATAGCCCCAATGGCCAAAAGCAGGTTGGTTACCATGGCGACGACGATGATCAAAAAGGTATCATTTAAGGCGGCTGCTTGAGCTTCAGGAGAGGCTTCGGTAGCGCTATCAGACAGGGCCTGCCCGGCATAATAAAAAACTCGGCTGGCCCACAGCGCTCCGAGCAGAGCGATGCCTGTGGTCTGGCCCAGAGTGCGGGTCATGGCTAACATACCAGAGACGACGCCTAACCTCTGGCGCGAGGCCGTGCCCATGATAGCGCTGTTGTTTGGGGATTGAAAGATGCCCATGCCGATGCCGATGGGCATAAAACGCAGTATATAACCGGCCGCGCTCGTATCGACTTTCAGGGTGCTCAAAGCGTAATAGCCTATCACCAGCACAGCCAGGCCTATCACGGTGATAGGCCTGGTCCCGAAGCGATCCGATAAGGAACCGGACAAAGGAGCGGTGATGCCTAAGGCGATGGGCACGACCGCCAGGAGTAGCCCAACCTCACGAGGCGTATAGCCCAGGACATTTTCTAGATAGAAAGGCATGAGCAGGATGGTCCCGGCAATGGCCATAAAGGTGACGAAGCCGGTGATCAGACCCACGCTGAATTTGCTGTTGCGAAACAGGCGTAAGTCGATCATCGGCTGTTCGTTCCGTAACTCGACGACGATGAATAAACCCAAAAACAGGATAAAACCACCGGCAAGCAGCCAGACTTTTCGGTCGTCAAAGCCGCTTTGTTGCCCCAAAGTCAAGGCTAGCAACAAGCAGAGCAGGCTGATGAATAGGGCGATGGCGCCAATAAAGTCAAAGCGTTGGCCGCCAGATGGCTTGACAGTTGGTAGAGTGCTAATGGCCAACCAGGTGCCGGCGATGCCGACCGGCAGATTCACGTAAAAGATCCAGCGCCAGGAAAAGCTATCGACCAGAAAGCCGCCTAGGGTCGGGCCTACGACGATGCCCACGGATACGGCCGCGCCGGTAATACCTAGCGCCCGACCGCGCTCATTTGAGGGAAAGGCTTCGGTGATAATGGCCAGGCCTAAGGCCAGGAGCATGGCCCCGCCGATACCTTGAACGACTCGGAAGACGATTAACCAGTAGATTGAAGGTGACAATCCGCAAAGTACCGATCCGATAGTGAAAATGACAAAGCCGACCGTGTATAGGGGCTTTTTACCGATCATGTCAGCCAGCCGACCAATGCTGAGCATGAGCGTTGAAATGGTCAGCAAATAGGCCAGCACAACCCACTGAACGGTCGCGAAATCGGTCCCAAAAGTGCGAACCAGGGTGGGCAGGGCTAGGTTGACGATGCTGCCGTCGATGGTGGTCAGGAAGATGCCCATGACCACGGCCGCCATCACGTACCATTTGCGGCTGTAATCGATCGCCTGTTCATCCATAAATGCGATGGCCAGCTAGCTAATACCGGACCGTTACCGGCAGACGCTTAAATCTGTGAAAAATCCCGATCTCAGACCGGTAAACCTTCCTCACGCATGATCTTCAAGGCATTAGTAGTTGGACTCGGCCCGGACTGCAATTTGTAGTCAAAGATCATCCGGCCGTCCCGAACATCATCGGTGAAGTGATAATTTTCGATTCCGGCCATCTCGTCGGCCAGTTGGACCAATTCCAAGTCATGAGTCGCGATCAAACCGACGCCAGGATGCTGGGCTAGGGCCTGGATATAAGCCCGGCTGCCGATGAGCCGCTCGCGATTATTGGTGCCGCGAAAAATTTCGTCGACGAAATAAAATAGGGGCATTGGGTCCGCCTCTTCTAGGGCGGCCAGCATCGCCTTCAGGCATTTGACCTCGGCGTAAAAGTATGAGATGCCATCAGTTACCGAATCGCTGATGCGGATACAGCTGGAGATCCGGAAAAAGATCGTGGATAAATGACTGGCGTTAACTGGTCCTCCGGCAAATGCCAGGATCAAGTTCACTCCAACCGTGCGCAAGAAGGTGCTTTTGCCAGACATATTCGAACCGGTGAAAAGCCCGATATCGCTTACACTGGCGATGGTGAAATCATTGCAGACCCGCTGAGCATCAGGGATCAGCGGGTGGCCTAATTCGCCCGCTTGAAATACCGGTCTTTCCTCAGAATTATCAGTTAGTTCGGGGAAGGTGTAATCCGGATTCAGGTAAGCCAGATTAGCTAACGAATTCAGCGCTTCTAGTTGGAACCATTTATCCAACCAGGCTGGCAACTGACCAGCCATATCGACCTTATATTGGTCCAGTTTATAGGCAAAATAATAGTCCCAGGGCAAGATGGCATTCAAAAAAAGCCAAAAGAATGGATTGCTGCGGATGCCCGTGGCATTGACGATTCGAGTGAAGCGTTTCAGATAGGATGATGGTCGCTTCGCAGGATCGAGAAATGGCGCACATAATTGTTTTAGGTGAGGTGTCCGCCGGTAAGAATATCCTTCCAATTGTTGAAAGACAGCTAACAGTTGTTCGAGCACGTCACGAATTTGAGCCGATTCGGTAAAAGGTTCGCCCAACTCTCGTGATCGAACCAGGAAAAGTATGGCGTATAGGATGAAAGTATATCGCCAAAGGGGAGGGGCACTTCCGGCCAGGGAAAGGGCAAAAAGCAGGATATTAGCGGCCGCCAGCAAACCCAATAACAAAAGCCAGGGGCGTAACTTTGGGGGAAAAGAGGGTTCATCCAGCCACCGTTGCAACTCTTCTTGTCGCCAACCTTCGCCATCACCTTCCGCCACAGTGGCTTTCAGAATCAATTTTTCTCGAAATAGAGACAGGGGGCTTAATTCCCGCACGAGTGCTTGTCGCTCCCGGCTCCTGTCCGGCCGTGGGATCGACGTTGCCAGCCAATCAGCCAGCTTTTGGGCGCCGCCATTTGATACAGCTATGTTGACCAGGCGATGCAAGGAGTATTCACCGGCTAAATCGAGATCTAGTTCCAGTGGGTTTTGGGCTTCATGAACTGAGGGTGGGATATGGTCCCAATCCAATTGTATACGAGCGATGTGACTGCCCTTAATCCCTAGCCAGATCTGGTAGCGGTTGATGGCTTCCTCGATTTGCCGGTGGTAGCGGATAACGACGATGAAGATGACCAAGGCCACGGCCAAAGGTATCCAGAAGTATTGAGCATATCCCAGGAAAAAAACGATGCCGCTAACCAGGACACCGGCGGCAAATACGATGAGCCGGGCCCAGGCAAAGCGATGGCTCAGCTGTTGCAGATCGGAGATGCGGCCTTGTAAGCGTTTAACCTGACGTTGTAGGGCGAGCAACCGGCGTTCTTTGGTCATATTGCCGGGGATTATACCTGAAGGTGTTGGCGATGTGTCACTTAAGCCAGCACCTACTTTGTAACGAAGGACTTCGTGATGCTAGCGGCCGTTATCCAATTGCTTTCAGGACGGAGGTCATCATTTCTCGACCGGCTTTGATTTCATCCTGGTTGATGGTGTGGTCCATGCCTGGATAAAGGCGCATGAATACCTGCCCACCTAATTTCCCCAAGACATCAGCCGTCAACTCGACTCGCGCCTTAGGGATGTGGGCGTCGACATCACTACAGCCAAGAAAAATGGGCGTATCGTCTAGGGAGCCGGGGTAATCACGAGGCGTATCATTGGGGCCGATCAAGCCACCGCTATAGCCTAACACGCCACCATACCGGCGGGCATGGCGGGCCACAAATTCCAGGGCCAGGCAAGCCCCTTGGGAAAAACCGCCAATCATGATCTGTTGGTAGGGAATGCCATCAGAAACGATCTGCTCGACCAAAGCCTTAACGACAGCGATTCCGGAAGTTATCCCCGGCTCATTCTGCGGCATGGGGGACAGGAAACTATAGGGATACCAAGTGTAACCGGCCGCCTGCGGCGCCAGGTAAGCAAAATCAGGCTGGTCCAGTTCATCGGCCAGGGTCAGGATGCTTTCGGCCGTCGCTCCCCGGCCATGGATTAAGATCAGGGCGGCTCGCGCTTCTGCCAGCGGCTTACCGGTGGTAACTATCGCCTGGTTCTGGTGGGGATGGCCGGCCATCATACTTGCTCCTTTTCCAACTGCCAATCAGGCGCCGTGACCGGCGACAGGTT
>JAHEJP010000077.1:0-1914 GCA_024638855.1 Chloroflexota bacterium | reverse complement strand
TCACCCCATCCGGATCACGGAAATAGATGGAAGTGAAGTAATGCCGGTCGTAAGGCCCGTCAACGTTTAGGCCCAGGTCGGTCAAGCGGCGTTTCCACTTCAATAAACCATCATAATCGGGGATGGCCAGGGCGAAGTGGTGGGTGCCGCCTATGCCCGGCCGGCCTTTAGGAGCCTTAGCCCATTCAAAGAAGGTGATAGCCGTGCCGGGGCGGCCGGTCTCATCGCCGAAATAGAGGTGATAAGAACCGGGATCGTCGAAATTGACGGTCTTTTTAACGAGGCGTAGGCCCAAAACGCCGGTATAAAAATCCACAGTTCGCTGGGCATTTGAACACACCAAGGTGATATGGTGTAGACCTTGAATAGACATCATCTGTTCCTGTATCGTGAAGGGTATTGTCGATAGTTTCTGGATTTGACCTAGCATACCAGATTTTATCGCGGAGACGGATTTTCACTTATCATAAGCTTACATCAATTGCTTTTTCAGTGAATGTCATTACTTTATCCATTTTTGTTTCGACTACGACGGGAGCGCTGCTCGAGGGCAAGTTGGTAGGATTGGTCCAGCAATTCGATGGCCCGATCAATATCGGCCGGCCGGCGGAGGTAAAAGCTCACCCAACCACTGTCGGGCAGGATATGGTGGGGTTCGGCTCGGCCGGCGCTTACAACGAAAATATCGCCCTGGCCGATCTCGACGCCGACGGCCGGGCCGAGATCATCGGCCCCTCAGATGTGCATTACATTGAAGCATATTTAGACAGAGGTACTCAAATCCGGGAAAAAGTTTTTGATTCGGTATAATTCGCCCAGGTAACTACACAGAAAATAGTGATGAAGTTAATTGCCGGATTTCTTACAACTTAACCCACATTGGAGCAACGAGAATGGCAGCTGAATTTGAGCGAACCTTTCAAATTAGACATTATGAATGTGATGCATATGGCCATGTCAACCATGCCAATTACTTGCGCTATATGCAGGAGGCGGCGTTCGATGCCACGACCGCGGTTGGATACGACATACCCCGCTACGAGGCAATGAACTGCCTTTGGCTGGTGAGGGAGACCGATATCACCTATTTACGGCCGCTGGCTTACGGTGACTCGGTGACCGTGAAAACCTGGGTTATGGATTTCCGGCGCGTTCGGTCGCGTCGAGCTTACGAGTTACGTCTTGCTACTACTAGTGAACCTGTTGCTCAAGCCTACACAGACTGGATCTATCTCGATAGGCTTAAAATGCGGCCGACATCGATACCGGCCGAGATGGTAAACGCCTTTCTACCTGCTGGGCCACCGGGTAACGTTCCGCCTCGCGAACGCTTTCCAGATTCTCCAGATCCGCCACCCGATGTTTTTAAGATGTGTCGGCATGTAGAGTGGCGCGATATCGATGGCGCCCAGCATGTCAACAATGCGACCTACGTCGCCTACCTGGAAGAATGCGCGGTTCAGGTAGCTTTGGCCTATGGCTGGCCCATGGCCCGCATGATGGAAGCCCGTTTTGGCATCGTCGCCCGGCGTTACCGCATTGAGTATCGAATACCGGCTCTCATGGGCGATGAGCTAGAACTGTCCACCTGGGTTTCAGATGTAAAACGGGTCACGGCTATTCGACATTACACTATCAAGCGCGTGGCCGATGGCGAATTACTGGCGCGTGCCCATGTCATGTGGGTGTGGGTGGATCTTGACAGTGGCCGGCCCGTACGGGTTCCGGCCGGTTTTTTAGACGATTTTTTGCCGAATATCGTCCAATCCTAGCGAGTTAAAAGAGCCACCGACGCTAACACTTTTTCCTTCAAGAGTTCGAAATTCATTCAACGATGGCCAATGACACACGACTTACCGAGGCAAAGAATGAATTCGTTAATTCGAGTTCTGAATCCCCGTTGTTGATATGTTA
>JAHEJP010000076.1 GCA_024638855.1 Chloroflexota bacterium | reverse complement strand
GGGCAGCAGGGTTGTCTTATACGCTCCAGGGGTCGTGGGAATATCTTCGGCCGAGCTATTGAAGGCAACGTAGATATTTCCCTGTCCGTCGACCGCTACGTCACCGGGGATTTCCCAGTAGGCATGATCTGTAGCGCCCATATATGAGCCGTATTGCAGACTGGCTGCGCCGGCAAGGCTCGTATTGATCTTGGCCACATAAACGTCTGCCGGACCGTTCAATTTGTCATCAAAAGCGTTAGCGAGCGGCAAGTCGCTGGAATTGGTCTGGCCGGTGATGTAAACGCTACCGCTCTCGTCCAGGGCAATGGCCGCGAAGTTGCCGCCCTCATTGCCCGAGCCGCCATAGAAGGTGCTGTGGAGCAATGTGCTTCCATCGGGGCTCAATTTGGCCACGACGGCATCACAATTGCCGACCGTTGCGTCATGGGCATTAACCGTGGGGAAATCAGCGGAGCAAGAACGCCCGATGATATGGGCGCTGCCAGAGTTGTCGACGGCAATGCCCATGCCAGAATCGTCCAACGTACCGCCAATGTAGGTAGCATAAATCAGGCTGCTGCCATCGGCGCTAAGCTTGGCGACAAAGATATCTGAACCGCCGTTGTAGCTCTCGTCGTAGGCCCCGGCCGTCGTGGGGAAGGTACTGGATGTAGTTGTGCCCACCAGGTAGACATTACCCTGGCTATCGACGGCGCCGTGGTAGCCTTGTTCGACACCAGCGCTGCCCAGAAAAGTAGCATAGTCGAAAGTCAGATCTCTCGTCCGGCCCACCTTCACAGAACCCGTGTTGGCGCCGTCACTTTCGCCCAGTTCCTGCCAATCGCCGCTCCAGGTTTGCGAACCGGTCTGACCGGCAAAGGATAAAGCGTCAAAATTATCTTGTACCGTCTCGGCGTTGGCCACATTGGTCACGGTAATGGAATAGTTGCTGTCGCTAGAACCATTGCCGATCAGGTATTCTATCTGTAAATTATCCACCCAAAGTTTGCCTTCAAAGTCGGCGGCGGTGATGAAGCGTATCACCGTGTTGGCCGATGCATAGCTGGCGATGTCGAAGCTAATCGGCTGGTAACCATTGTCGACCGGCCCTTCAAAGCGGGCTAATTCAACCCAGGTGCTGCCGCCGTCACCGGAGATTTCGAGGAAGACGAATTTACCAGCCTTCATTTTCTCTTGCCTATGGTCAAAGCTGAGGCTAGCCGTGGCCACCCCGGTCAGGTCGGCGACCCGCTGAATACCCCTGTCGTCGTCTTCAATACGCAAGGCGTCCTTATCAATCTTTACCTTGCCTCCGCCGGCGGTTCCGTCGTCGTTCAACTCAAGCCAATCACCAGCCCAGTTCTGGGAGCCGTCATTATTGCTGTATGCTTCTTCGCTGAACTCGTCGCGTACAGTGTAGACTTGATCAGGCGGTGGATCCGGTGGCGGGGGGTCTCCACCCGGAACACCATCCGCTGCATATTCAATTTGTAAATTATCGACTCGTAGTTTCCCTTCAAAGTCGGCGGCTGTGGTGAAGCGTAAGAGCGTATTGGCCGACGCATGGCCGGTAATGTCGAAGCTAATGGGCTGGAAGCCATTGTCGACCGGCCCTTCAAAGCGGGCTAATTCAACCCAGGTGCTGCCGCCATCATTGGAAATCTCGAGGAAGACGTATTTGCCGGCCTTCATTCTCTCCTGGCGGTAGTCGAAGCTAAGCGTTGGCGAAGCCACTCCACCCAGATTGGCCATTCGCTGAATACCTCTATCTTTATCCTCAATCTTCAGTGCGTCCTTGTCAACCTTTACCTTGCCGCCGCCGGCAGTCCCGTCGTCGTTGAACTCAAGCCAATCGCCGGACCAATTCTTAGTGCCGTCATTATTACTGTATGATTGGACGTTGAACTCATCGCGTACAGTCTCGGTGACACTTACCGAAACTTCAAGACGCCGGTTTTCAATGATGTTGATGTCGTTATATAAGTTCTCTAGATCCACCAATTGGGCGGCAGTCAGTTGCGCCCCGACCGCGTTGATGACGTCTAAGTCATGGGTGACCTTGCCACCTACGGCTTTGACGGCCGCGGCCGCCTTTTCCATGCTCTCGGCCTGGACGATGAACAGCTCGCCGCCAGGGGCGACCATATCAGCTCCTGCCTCGTCATAGGCCAGGCCGCTGCCGGCCGTCATGGTAGCCAATACCAGTACAAGAAGTATCGAGGCTAACAGGTAGACCAGCAAATTCTTTTTTTTGTGTGATCTGTTATGATTCTTCACGATAAATCTCCTAAATGAAAGATTCGTTTAGTGGATAGTTCCGTTGGTTTCGAGGATTGTGAAATCTTATTCTTGGGGCACCCATTGGTTGCTGCTTATCGAGGCTGTTTTCCAGGCGACATCGTCAGCCCAGTCATAGCTTCCGCTCCAGATGAAGCCGCCGCTCCAGATGAAGCCACCACTCCAAATAAAGCCGCCGCTCCAGATAAAGCCGCCGCTCCAGATGAAGCCACCGCTCCAGATGAAGCCACCGCTCCAGATGAACCCATCTCCTTCGAGCATTTTGCCTTCATCGCTGGGATTCATGAGATAAAAATCACCTTTCTCATCTTGGCGGGCCAGGCCGCTATAGTGCTCTTGATCGGATAGATCTTTGCCGACATCCAAACCCTGGTTGGCGCAACCGGTAGATGTGCTGTAGACGGCGTCATAAGCATCTACTCTGCCAGCGCCTTGTTGGAAGACGCTGTATGCCAGCTCGCCCTCTTCGTCGACGGCCGGCCGGGCCGAGGCCATCAAGCGGCACTTCACGTCGTCCGGGGTCAAGCTTGGGTCAGCCTGTAGCATCAAGGCGGCGATGCCGCTGGTTACAGCAGTTGACTGGGAGGTGCCAGACATGGTAAATAACTCGCCACCAACGTAATATTCTTCGTGTTCCCTGACGATCTGGGAATCAAAAGGCATGAAAGCCAGCATATGACCACCGGGAGCGACAACTTCTGGTTTTACGAAGGCCTCCACAGTAGGACCGGCCGCTGAGAATGAGGCTAAAAGGTCATCGCTGCCATCTTCAGGTGTGTAATTATCGGTCATGGCGCCTACCGTGATCACATAGGGTACGTTACCGGGCACGCCGATAGACATGGGATCTGGGCCGCCATTACCGGCCGCAGCTACGACGGTGATGCCTTCTTGCCAGGCCCGCATAACAGCTTGATTGACTGGATCTTCCCAATAATGAGATTGTGCCGGGGCGCTGAAGCTAAGATTGAGCACGCGAATATTGTAAGCATCCTTGTTGGCCACCACCCAATCGATTCCCCGGATCACATCCAGGTAGCTACCACTGCCATCGGAACCCAAGGCTTTAACTGCCACAAGCTGGGCGCTGGGAGCGATACCGTTAAACTTATAGGGTCTTTTTGTCTTATTGCTACTCAAGATAATGCCACTGACATGAGAACCATGGCCGTTTTCATCATTTAAGGACATATCGAACGCATCCGTAGTGGCATCATAACGAATGACCTCTCGATATCGATTGTCGGCATCTTTATCGAGGGCGCTGCTGACACCGACGCCGGTGTCAATAACGGCAACGCCAATGCCTTCACCAAAAATGTCCTCTTCGTGTAAGTCAGTTGCCCCAACAAGAGTGGGGTAGAATGTATCAGGTTGTGGTTGCCCGGCCGCACGGACAGCCCGGTCTTCGTAAATTCCAACAACCTGACTCGATTGCTCCAGGACCATCAATTGATCTTGGGTCAATCGAGCCCCTACCGCATTGATGATCTTCAAATCGTGGGTAACAGTACCGCCTACGGCTTCAACTGCCTGGGCGACTGTGGCCATGTCAGCGCCTTGGACGATTGCCTCCACCATTGCCGCCGGATATTCCATCTCGGCAGCAGGTTGATCGGCCGAAGCGCCAATGGCCGTTGTTCCAAATAACAAGAATAGGAGCAATAGCCATACCAAATAGGTCGGGTTGTTATTTGTCTTCAGGGATTTCAATAGTTTTTTCATAACATTCCTCGTGTATATCTAATAATCTAGGGCCGCCAGCATGAGAAGAACGAGTTTCTTTGCTGGTTGTTTACAAAGCATAATGAGGTCCATGATATGTCATCGATTGCTGCTGATAGTACAGAGGAAACAATTCCCGTGTTAAGACTGACAAAGAATGTGGCTTGTGTGTGAGTTCCGTGCGAAAAGTGATAGGACAAGGAGGTTAAGTATTTACAGAGGCGACAGCTTTTGCTTGTTACGGCCACAATTAAGAAAAGCCGGGGCACCAGAAGGTGTCCCGGCTCTTATAGAGGGGGTACTCTAATGTAAAGGGTTGTTACAAACCTTATTCTTGCGGCACCCAACGATTGGTGCTAGTCATGGTCGTGCTCCGGGCAAAGCCGTCGCTGAACGCGTAATTTCTGTTTCAGCCGAAGCCGCCAGAACAGGCAAAGCCACCGCTCCGATTGAACTTTTGTGATTCTTTTAGTTGTAGGTTGGTTTTGGACTAAAGTGATCATTGCTTGAGACTTGGTTACATCTTTTGGACGGCTATATAACCTCTGGCCAAAGCTTGCTTTCAGTGGCCTTCATCCTATCTATCTACTTCCCATGGATAGACATTGGTCTTAATCTGGTTATTAGTTGTCTGGCTTGGTTGAATTCGTCTTGTGCTTCCTCCATTCGGCCGGTATCTTTCAAGACGCGATAGGCTTGCATGGCCACAAGACTCTTTTCATCATCATCATTTAGATGGATTGAGGCCTCTTTTGCTCCTTTAAGATAAAAGACAGCACCATCAAGATTTCCTTGTTGGCGAGCGCTTTCAGAAGCTAAGCGACAATTCATCGAAATAAACAAGTTCGAAGATGCGTTGCGCGGTTTGTCTTCTTCGATATACATTGTGAGTGACCTCTTTCATGAATGTTTCTGATAAATAAACAAACAATCTTAAATTATCTACTCAAGTTTATAGTACTTAAGATTGATTACGATCACTCTGACAGAGATAATGGCGCTATCGATAAATCGGGGAAAGAATGTGGGTTATTGGCGAAATACGTGCGAAAAGTGATCTACAGCTACATCAAGCTTCGATGAACTCGATATCTCTTAGATAGAGATTGGCTCCCAAACTGGTAAAGAGATGCTTGGCATCATTGAGTTCACCCATGGCCTGTTCTGTCTGACCGGCGGAGATAAGATTTCGCGAGGCTTGCAAGGCGATGCGGCCGTTTTCGAGATCGTCCTTTACCTCGGAAAGCGCATCCCTAGCTTTGTCCAAATTGTCCATGGCTTTGTCCAGATCGCCTCTCCTTCTAGCGCATTCAGAACAGAGACGCCAGGCGGACGATTCTTGGCTTCGATTGCCGATTTCGGCCGATAAGGAAACCGCATTTTGAGCAACCTCGAGCGCAGCCTCAACATCTTCAGATCGTAGAAGGATCTCAGCCTGGATTCGCGTCAACTCGGCCACAATATCAAGCGCATTAATGGATTTAGCCTGGCCAAGACCGCTGGTTAATGAATCCTCAGCAGCATCGAGATCACCCTCAAGCAACAATACAGAAGTTATTCCTGCATAGGCGTTGGCGATGTGGTAGGCGATATTAAACAATCTGGCTGTTTCCAGGCTATCGAGGAAATGAATCTTGGCCATTTCTAGGTCGCCTTGTTCCCGATAAACCATGCCCAGGTTGTTATTGGTGATGGCAACGCCCTCGACATCTCCCATCTCCTGTCGCAGATTAAGGCTACGATTAAAGAAATTCAATGACTTGTTCCACCGACCGGCAGAGAAGGAAAGAATACCCAGGTTGCTGAGTGTCGCCGCTACACCCCAGCTATAACCCATCTGTTCGCGAAGGACCATTGCCCGGGTCGTATGATGCAATGCTTTATGCCACTCTCCCAGATGATAATAAATGCCACCTAATAGATTGTCGGCGGCTGCCAACTCACCTAAACCATCAACCTCGGATGCATAGTTCTTACTTTCTTCACAGGCTTTTCTGGCATCATCAAAACGACCTTGAGCAAAATAGACCCAAGCCAATCCAGTGAAGGTGCGGGCAATCTCCAATTTATGATTTGCATGTTTGGATTCGCCCAAAACAAGCCGAGTCATTTCGAAATATTTTCGCGCTTCCTCATACTCACCCTGACTGTGGGCTGTTTCACCCAAACGCCGGTATAAACCTGCTCGGTGAGGTCGGAATAAACGGCCGCTCTCTGCAAGAGGCAAGCCCGATTTCAGAACAGATGAGGATTCGACGTATTTACCAACAAATCGGTAGACATCCCCCAGGCCAATGGCAATTTGCCATCTCAACTCTTCGTCTGCATTTGGTTGCTTCTCAAGAATATCAGCCGCCCTTTGTAGCAAAACTAAGGCTTCGTCACTGGCGTTCTGGGCAACCGCTTTTTCGCCGGCAATGACAAGATATGGCAGCGCCCTGTCCTCATGCCCACCGTAAAGTAAATGGTGGGCTAGCGTTTCTGCGAAATCATTTCGCTGCCCATCCAGGTACTCTTCTAAACAGTCTGCGTACTCGCGATGCAGTTGCTTTCTGTCTTTTAGCAGAAGGCTTTCATAGACGACCGATTCGATAAGATGGTGGCTAAACTCCCAGTATTCACTACCCTGCACTGGACGGAGGATGACCCTGGAGGCTAGCCTGTCAAGAGCCATGCTGATCTCTGTTATTCCCGTGAATTCGGCTAAGAGATCTTTCCGAAAACGACGGCCGATGATGGAGGCATATTGTAAAGTATGCTTCAATTCTCCAGGCAATGCATCGACACGAGAACGTATGAGTGATTCAAGGGAAGTCGGAATAGGAATTTTCAAAAGATCTAGCGCGGGGTCTATTTGACAACCATCCTCATCCATTTGAATGTATCCTTGCTCAAGGATCATTCGAACAAATTCTTCAATGAAATATGGGTTGCCTTCGCTTCTTGAGATAATGCCATCCTTTACTTCGGTAGGTAGATCTGCATTAGGCATCAGCTCGCCAATGAGCGTTTCACTTTCCTCATAGGAGAGCCTATCGAGAAATATGCTTGTGGTTTGGCCAGGCATAAGTGACTGCAGGCGTATAAGGCGATCATTCGGTGAATCAGCACCTTCCCTTCTCTGGGCACAAACAAAAAGGACGGGATCTGAAGCGACGATTGTTGACACAAAGATTAACAGTTCAGCCGAAATCGGATCGATCCAATGTAGATCGTCCAGGACCAAAACCAGTGACCTCTGTTTGGTCAAAGTTTTTAAGATTCGCCGAAAAGCGACGAAGATTTGTTGGCGCAATTGATCTGGTTCGAGTTGAGCTAAGCGATCACCTTCTACTCCGCTGGGTGTTAGGCCGATTAAAAGTTCTAAATAAGGGCGTGAGGACCAGGCATCTTGGGGCCAGGCGATAACGGCTTTGTCGATCTTGTTCTTGATTTGTTCCAGGTTATCATTCGGCCTGAGTTGAAAAATGTCGGCCACCAGATCGGCAATCAGGGAAAAGGCTTGCCTCGATTGTTGGGCGGAACAACCGGCTCGCCAAATGAGTTGTCTGTCACCTGGCATGTGATTAATGAACTCGTTCATCAACCGGCTCTTGCCAATTCCAGCTTCCCCTTCGACCCAAATAATCCCTCCAAGATCCTGGTCAAGATTATATGAAATTTGCTCCATAGCCTGAAGAAATGGCTCGCGCCCGATGAAACGCGCCTGACGTCCGGGAATACCACGAGCCGGGCTTGGATCCCCTCGTAAATGCATGAGTTCAAAGAGACCACGGGCCTCTTTCAACCTTGATGGCGCTTGACGATATTGAGCCAGTCTACGGGTCGTCCTATACACGCCATCATTGACCCAAACCTTGCCAATACGGGACAGATCGGCGACGCGTTTAGCCTCGTCTAAAGGTTCGCCTTGAATGATAAACTCGCCGCGTCCCCCAATACCAGAATAGCCAGCGACAACATCACCGAGACTAATACCCATTTGGAACGAAATCGGCATTTCGTCAGCATCCAGTTCATTTGTCAGATACTGTCCGAGATGATAGGCTGTGAGGATCGCTTGGTCTGGTGCATCTTCTAGGGCTACGGGTGCCCCAAATGCTATCGTCAGACCATTATTTCGCTGCTTTACAAACCCCCCGTGTTCTTGAGCGATCGCTGCACATGCGGGTAGCAGGAAGGCCATAGTTTCAAACAGCAATTCCTCATCTGCACCCGAAGGCATGTTTAATACAAGCCATAGAATTGTCGCTTTAAACCGTTGGCCGTCGAAAGAGGGCGAGGCTGAATCGGTTGGCGCCCACGTAGTTTGTCTTAAGGTGGATCTTCGTTCGCTTTCCAATAACTCTGCAGCCTGACCCAACAACTCATTTGTCTGCTCAACGGCCTTTCCTGCCCCAAGTGATTCGAGAATATCTTTTGCTTGGGCTAAGGTTTCGACTGCCTGTAAGAGCCAATCAGCTTTCGACTGATCTGTTTCAAGGGCTTTGGTGTAGTAAAGTTCGCCCAACGATAACAGGGACATTCCCCGACTATAAGGGTTATTTAGTTGATCTGATAACTCTACTGATTGTTTGAGTGTTGTCTCGGCTTCAACAAAGCTGCTTTGAGCGGTTAGCAGCACGCCCATAATTCGCAGTGACTCTGCTTCGGCCTCCATGAGTCCTGCTGTCTTGGCCAGCTGCAAAGCTTCATCGACTGTAGCAATGGATTGTTTATGGTGTCCCTTTTTTTCTTGTACCTGGGCCAGGATTCCTCTTGATTGGATCTGTAACACCTGCCCCTCAACAGAATTTGCCAAATCATAAGCTATCTTGGCGAACTCTTCCGCCTCATCAATCTGGTCTTCAACCAAGGCCAGCATAGCCAGATTTATATAGGCCTGTCCAGAGCCCCACGAATCACCTAATTTCTGGAAAAGCTTGAGACTTTTATTTAACTGTTCACCTGCCTTCTCCAGTTCGCCCATCATGATGCGTAACTGTCCAATATTACATTGGGCGGTTGCCTGACCGAGAACATCGCCGGTTCCTCTCCGTAGTTCCAGCGAACTCTCCCAGTTTTCAATTGTCTTAGACCAGTTTCCTAACTCGGCATTCAATACCCCGAGATTGCTATAGGCTTGGGCAATGCCCCAGATGTAGCCTAATTGCTCATACAATTTTAGGCTTTGCTCAACGTATCTGTGCGCTTCGTTAATATTGCCGAGCTGCCATGTGATACCGCCCAAAGTGTTTAATAGATGGGCTGTGGTAACTGGTTGGTTTGGTTTATCTAATGACAGATCACTGATGGCCTCATGGGCAAGCTTCAGGGCCTCGTCTAGTTGACCCTGGCGGAAGCGCACAAAGGCTAACCTTTCGAGCATGGTTAGAAAGTGACCACTGCGTTTTTTGTAGCCCAGATCTTTTAAAAGTTCAATGCCTGCTTCAAGATTAGCTGCTGCATCGACGTAGTTGCCTTCGCGTTGTTGAACATCGGCCAACTCCCATAGTCCATTCAGTAAATCTGATGGTAGCTTATCTTTGGTCCATTTGTGATCCCGATGAAAGAGTATGTCGATATTCTCTGAGAGGATTTTCTTAGATTCATCATAACGACCAAGTAATTTTAGCGAGCGACCTATTCCTGTTCGAACTTGAATGAGATTATATTCTTTATGATCTGAATCATTTTCGCTCACAAGAAATTCATTCAGCTGTTGATAATAATCTAGTGCTGTCTCATTAGCATAGCGCCGGGATGCGTTTTCTGCCGCAGTTAACAGGTATGGAACAGCTTTAATTGGTTTGGAACCTAGACCAAGGTGATGTGCCATCAACTCGGCTAGTTCGTTCGGTGGATAGATTTTTTGGTTATTGATGGTGTCAGCAATCTTGTCGTGAATCTTCAGACGCTGGCGTTTCAACAGGGAACTGTAGACAGCATCTCGAATGAGGTTGTGCCTGATTTCATATTGGCCTTTCACCCTGCCCGTTGGAACGATGAGCTGTCGCTTGACCAATTCGTCCAGATGTCGATCGATTTCAGACTTTGGTTTGTCATTAATACCATATAGAACTGCGTTCCGGAAAGTTCCCCCTAATACGCAAGCCTGCTGCAAAGTCAGCCTAGACTCGAATTCAAGTTTGTCGACACGAGCGAGAATGATCCCTTTTAATGTGCCTGGCACATCTTCCATCAATTTTTGGGCCTGGGGAGTCATGTAGTATTGGTCTTGATCTTTGTACAGACCACCCTCATCAAGCAATCGCCGGATGATTTCTTCTGTATAGAAGGGATTTCCTTCTGCGCGTTTAACGATCTGTTCCTTTAGGTCTTCTACCTCTTCGGATCCGCTTCTTATTAGTTGATCTACCAATTGCCTATTTTCAGAGTTGTTAAGATTCCTTAGTTTGATGATCTTAAGTCCCCCTATGGCTGTGGAGGCTTTCTCTAGTTCGTGAATCGTATTGGTATCATGATCGCGAGAGACAAATAAGAAGAGAATCTTTGCCTCAGCCATTGTCCGGACAAGATGGGTTAGCAGACTTAAAGATGCATCGTCGATCCAGTGTAAATCATCGAAAAACAAAACAAGAGGAATTGAACTAGCTTCATACAACAATAGTTGTCTAACAGCATTATGCGTCAGATTTTTCAACATATCCGCATCGAAGATGCGCAGTTTTTCTTCAATATCAGGTCTTATCGAGGTCAAACCAAAGACATGGAGCAGATAAGGCAGGATTTCTGCCGAATTTGGAAGCCCGATTTCTTCGAGATGTTTTTGAAGGCATTCTAGTTGAATATCCGACGAATCATTTTCTGATACTTTAATGATGTTGCGAACTAAGTCAGCCACTAGCCAATAAGGCCTTGGTCTAGCATAGGCCAGACACCCTCCTTCGAAAGAGCCAAATTCGGAATCTTCCCTAATGAGTGAATCCCTAAACTCCACAGTTAATCGGCTCTTGCCGACGCCAGCATCTCCTGACACAAGAACGACTCGCGCCTGATTCTCTTTTAACACGGAATCAAGGACCTGATTTAACTGCTGAACGTCATGGCCTCGACCTACCATAGCTACGTTCATTTCTGGAAGGCCCCGAACTTGGCCTGCTATTCTGCGTAATCGTATAAGCCGGTAAACTAGCGCTGCCTCTTCATGGCCATTATATGTAGCCAGTGGTAAAGATTCATAGTGAAATATTGGCCTGGTGCGCTGATACGTTGAATTACTGACAAGCACCATTTCCGGCCCTGCTTGTTCTTGAAGCTGGCTGGCTAATGTCATCGTATCGGCGACGACAGTGTAATTCATATTGAAGTCCGTGCCGATATTCCCCGCGATCACATTCCCGGTGTGAATACCTATGTGAAGCTGCAGCTGGATATTTTTTTGTTCGTTTAATTGAGCGAAAAATGACGCAAGCCGCTGTTTGATCGCAATAGCCGCTCGAACGGCTCGCTCCGGATCGTTTTCATGGGTGACTGGCAAGCCAAATAAAGCTATCAGTTGACCCTCAAATAATTTATCAACATGCCCTTCAAATTCGTATATGATTTCGGCGATATACTCCAGGGCTTCATTAATGGCTAGATAACGGTTTTCGGTATCGACGATCGAATTTTGGTCATTCTGTCGGCTGAATCCAATACAGAGCACCGTAACTTCGCGGCGCAACCCGGCCGCTTCCTTGGCCGAAGAACGAACTCGTTCGGTTAGGGATTTAGGCATGAGGTCGCGAAGCGTTAGTAACACATCTTTTGTATCTTGGCTGGAGATGGCTACGGTAGATGTTTCTGTCTCCTTTTCGTCCATTGCCAATGGAGCTGCACAATGATCACAATAGATGCTGCCCACCCAGCTTTTTTTTCCGCATTGTGAGCATAGCGAGGTCAATGGGATCTTACACTCCAGACAGATGATGGAATCATCATTATTTTGGTATCCACAATTGTCGCAGACACTTGACATCGTAGCCTCGATGTTAAACTCAGTCGTTTTTAATTTGACATAAGAATTCTATAACCCACGCCTCGGACATTTTCGATACATCCTTTTTCTCCAGCCTGATAACCGAGCTTTCGTCGTAGTGAACGTATCATGGGTCGTATGAGTGCACCGGCTTCAACCGCGTTCACTCTCAATCCGTGGGTCTTATCAATCAATTCTTCAAAGTGGACTACTTCACCGCCGCTTTTAGCCAACTGTTTTAATAACATGAATTCTCGGGCTGAAAGTTGGATTTGCTTTCCGGCAGCCTCCACTAGATGTTTTTTTACATCGATTTTTATTTTGCCCACTGAATAGGTTTCTGTCGCTTCGCCATGATTATTTGAGGTTGAATCTTTTGAAGCAGAATACGATTTCTGCCATTGGTTTGCCCGTAGCATCTTGCCCCTAACCGCTGCTCTCAGATCCGCCGGACTAACTGGCTTGGTTAAATAATCATCCGCTCCTAGTTCTTTACCAAAACGAATATCACTAGATAGCGCTCGAGCACTTAGAAAAAGGAAGGGAATAAAAACCCACTCGCTAACCTGTCGCACCCTTTGTAAAAGTTGGTAACCATTCATCTCTGGCATAGCGATATCGGCTATAATCAGCGAGATTGGATTTGATTCAAGAGCCTGCAAAGCCTGATAACCATTCATTGCAGTAACTACAGAATAACCCTCTAGTTCCAAAATCAATTGTGTAGCTTTGAGCGATTCTAAGTCATCGTCAGCGATAAGTATCATGGGTTTTGTCCTCAATGTTTTTAGATCTCAATCGTAAAAATTGATCCCGAAGGTTCATTATCCTTGACAGAAATTGTTCCACCGTGAGACTCCACAACCATTCGGCAGAAGGCCAGACCAAGGCCAGTTTGTGGAACACCATCCATGTTGATCGATAAGACCTCAAACTCGTCAAATATCTTTTCGTGATACTCCTCGGGAATTCCTTCGCCATTGTCAATTACCTGTATTACTACCTGTGGCCGTTCACCATTATCGGAATCGGTATTCAGATAATTTAATTGCAGCTGTATCGTGCTGTTAGGTGGTGAAAACTTGATGGCGTTTGACAATAGATTATCAATTACTCTTTGCATCAATTTATAATCGAGCTGTATTCGGTGAGCCTCTTCCGGTAAATCAATTAAAAATTCAATCTCTTTAGATTTGGCAACAACTTTTTGATCCTTGGCGGCATCCTCGACCAATTCGTTGATATTGACTGATTCATTTTCCAAGACCAATTTACCGGCCTTCATTTTGGCTAGGACAAGCATATCTGTGAGCATTGAATTCAAGCGATGGGCTTGGGCTCTAATTCTTCCAGAAAGCTTCTGCTGTTGCTCAATTGAGCCATTTGGTTTGTTGAGAATGTCGGAGTAGAGAATGACGGTGTGTAATGGGCTTCGCATATCGTGCACGATCATGTCTGCCATTTTTTCACGCAAATGCATAGTTTGTTGCATTTCGTCGTAGAGATGTTTGATGCGCAACATCGATCGAACTCGGGCGCGTAGTTCGGGACCATTGACCGGCTTGGCTATGAATTCGTCCGCCCCACAATCAAGTCCCCGGACAAGATCCGCTCTACCATTCAATGCTGTAACCAGAATTATTGGGATGTGTTTCCATTTATCATCGGCTTTTAACTGTTGACATACTTCCAAACCAGTTATGTCCGGCATCATCACATCCAGCAGTATAAGGTCGGGCTGGTACTCTTCGAGCTGGATCAAGGCTTCAGAGCCGTTTGTTGCGAAAGCGATCTCATAAGATTCTGGCGTTAATAACGTCTCGATGGTGTATAAGGCACCAGGATCATCATCAACAACTAAGACGCGGGCTGTTTCATCCATAATAAGATCTAGCTACTTTTCATTTCTGGTATCGAGTCTTCGATACGTGATTTGATTACTTTCTTCAATGTGCTTAGTGGGACAGGTTTGCTAAGATACATGTCTGCTCCAGCCTTTAAACAACGCTCGCGATCACCGGACATAGCCAGTGCGGTAAGGGCAATAATTTTGGTATCTTTCATTTCGGGCATCTTGCGGATATGTTGAATAGCCGTGAGGCCATCCATCCCGGGCAACTGAATGTCCATGAGGATTAATCCGGGCTTCAATTCTTGGCACAACTCAATCGCCTCGGGCCCATTAACGGCCAATGTCACAGGCAAATTCATCGAATTAATACAATCAAGATAAATCTTCGCATTTATTTTGTCATCCTCTACCAGCAAAACATTTTGAATTTCAGATTGTATTAGTTGAGTATTCTTTGCTGGTATTGTTTTGTCTGCCTTCATCTCATTAGAGGCTAAAGAGTTTCCTGATTCAAGCGGACCAGAGATTTTCCACGGAATAGAGACGGTAAATCGACTACCCTGATCCGGCTCGCTGTCGAGGGATACAGACCCTTTATGCAATTCTGTCATGCGTTTTACAAGCGTTAGTCCAAGACCAGTTCCCCCATATCGCCGTGCCAGACTACTATCTAACTGACTAAAAGGTTTAAATAGCCGATCTCGGTCTTCTTCGGAAATCCCGATTCCTGTATCCCAGACTGTAAAATGAATCTGATTATTCTCAGTTTCAGTCCTGACTTCCAGGCCAACCGAACCATTCTCCGGCGTAAATTTGACTGCATTACTTAGCAGATTAATGAGTATCTGTTTGAGTCTCCTTGGATCGGCATAAATGCTATGCACTTGACCATCAGTGCTATATGAGATATTGATATGCTTCTTGTTTGCGGTTTGTCTCATAAGCTGAATGCAACCGAGACATAGATCGTCTACAGCAACGGCGGTCATATCTAAGGATAATTGTCCAGACTCAATTCTGGATAAATCAAGAATGTCATCGATTAATTCAAGAAGATGCAAGCCACTCTTCTCTACTAGTTGCAATGAGTTATGTTGCTCTTCTGTCAATGGACCATAGAACGAGTCTCTCATCCCTTCGGTAATACCCAGTATCGCGTTAAGCGGTGTGCGAAGTTCATGACTCATGCTGGCCAAGAATTCATCCTTCGAACGGGCTGCTCTTGCTAATTCCACATTGGCTTGGCGCAATTCAGCTGTTTGTTCGGAGACACGATCAGCCAATAAGGCCTTTTCAGTTGCAAGCGCCTTTTCAGCACGTTTTCGTTCGGAATTTTCGTGACGAGCGCGCTGATAGAGCTTGGCGTTATCGAGAGCCAGGGCTGCCAGTTGGCCGATGCCTTCGGCCAATTCAATTTCGAACTCTGTAAATTCTCGTCTTCGGCGGCTCTCCCAAACTTGAGCAAATGCCACGACTTTTCCGGATCGGATGATGGGTATAGTCAGAATGCTTTTGGCACCAAATGTCACCATATGGTTCTTTTCTTCTATCGCTAAATTGGCATCATCTACATGCCATACCTTTGACCGGCCTTCCCTAATAAAAGTCTGATCCGATTCATCTTGCTTATAAGTTTGCCCCAGATCTGATATTTGCTCTTGCTTGTTTGCGTTTGGCGTGATGTACTCGGCCAACACTGTTGAACTCTGTTCTTGAGCGTTGTAAGAGAGAATGTAAGCACTCGTCGAATCTAGATTTTCACAAAGCTGCTCAGCTATGCTATTTAGGATGGCATTTTGTTCTAGTGAAGAAGAAAAGAATTGGCCCGCCTCGCGTAGGACAGAGTGAAACTTTAGCTGTTGTTCCGTCTGTTTGTGTAAACGCGCATTGGCCATTGCAGCTGCCGCCTGGTTCGTTAACATTTGGGCAGCAGAAATTGACTGGTCTTCAAACAAAGTCTCATTTTGGCATTTTGCAGCAAGAACCATGCCGAGAGTCTTATCTTGAAAAACTAACGGGAAGAATGCAAATGTCCTAAAACCATAGGCCCGCATGAACTCATACTCTGGACTTGTTTTGCCAACATGATTGATTGATTGTTGATAGGCGAATTTTTCCAGCAATACCAGTTTAGCTGAGGGGCATTTTGCCAGACGAGTGCCCAGGTTTATTGTGTCGGTAAAAGATCCCTCTTTATCTTGGAAGGCCAAAGTTTTTAATGTATCGTGGCGCGGATCCCATTCAAGAACCGCGCAGCCACAGACATCTAGCAGGTTCGTCAATTCCCATGAAAAGGTGTCAAGTACCTGATCAATATCCAGGCTCAGCATGACGGCTGAGGTAGCCGATTGTAAAGATAGAAGTGTCCGGTTGAGTTTAAAGAAAGCTTCTTTCTTTTCATCAGATCCGACATTATCTGTTACAATAAAAATGACTTGGTCTTCACCGCTTGGAATGATGAGAAAGTCGTACTTCCTACCAGCGCTATCGTTTCGCGGCTGTCCCGGCAAACGTACCATCTGTTGTGATGCAAGGGCTTCTTTGATTTTTTTCTTTACGGGTTCTTTATTAGAACTGTCTAGGAAATCCGCGATGTTGTTTCCCAAAAAGTGATCATTGGTAAAGGGGGGTTCTGAGGACCCAGTGACTTTCAACTCAAGAATCAAGCCATCATTTTGCAAACGAGCAACGAAATTCGGCAAAATATTTGGCAGTTCCAGCTTAGCTTCTGCTGCTCTAAGAAACTGTGATTCACCTACTTGAGCTATTCCGTCAATTGACATGTTTGCTCTCTTGAGGAAG
>JAHEJP010000416.1 GCA_024638855.1 Chloroflexota bacterium | reverse complement strand
TTTGTACATCTTGAGGATCATGAAGGTCTCGGTGCGGGTGACGCCGGGCACCTGCTGCAAAGTGTCGTTCAAAAAGCTGACGAAATGCTCCCGATCCCGGCAGGTAACCTCAACGAACAGGTCATATCCCCCGGAAGCCATGACGAGATAGGTAACTTCTGGGAATTTAGCGATGGCCCCGGCCGCTTCGTCAATGGTGCCAGCCTGTACGTTTACCCCGATCAAGCCGGCCGCATTCCAGTCCAGGGTCTTGGGTTCGACGATGCCGACGATTTGCAACTTGTCTTCTAAGGTGAGGCGCTTCACGCGTCTGCGCACCGCCCCTTCCGAGATGCCCAGCCTGGCAGCTATTTCGGTATAGGGCATCCGGCCGTCATATTGCAGATGGGCGATGATGGCACGATCGGTTTCGTCGAGTTGTTTCGTCATACGGGCACCAGACAATCACTATTCTGCCCAGTCTAAACGAATTTCGACTATTTTTCAAGAGTAATGGTACGAATTACGCAACTAAATCACGTTATTGTACGAAATGCGCGAGATCTATCTACTCAGGTCGCATCTCAGACCCAAGGGGCTGCTCTCCTGACCGAGCCACTCCCTGTGTCCTCATTTTTTCCCAACGATAGTATAGCTATGATCCTCATCGGTGGCGGGCTCTTCGGTAAAATCTGAATAGACGGCCACATCGACGAAGCCGGCTTCTGCTAGCATTTGAATCGCTTCGCTGGCTGGAAACCAGGTCAAGGCCGGGGAACGGGAGTGAAATTCGGTATGAACGACCTGGTCGTCGACGATGATTTCGTAACGATCTTCAGTATGCTGCAGGCGATTGGGCATGTCATAGGTGCAGCGCCACCAGCGCCTGACCAGGGCGCCGTCTTCTGGCCTGACCTTCTGTGAGATGATCTGGAATTCTTCATCGGCCGGATCGGCCGTTAAAATTCGCAAGGACATGCAAAGCGTGCCCCCGGGCAATAAATGCTCCCTGAAGCGGGCTAAGGCCATCAAGGCTTTGGCCCGGTCAGTGATCTGCAAAAATGACGAAGACGGTACGATGATGGTCTGGTAACGGCGTGGTATGGCCATCTCCTCCATCGATTGGACATAGAGAGCGGTTTCAAAACCGGCTTCGGCCACCTTTTCCCGGCAAAGGGCGATCATCTCCGGGGAAATGTCCACGCCGTCGATGTCGATTCCCTGTTCGAGATAATCGAGCAATAGGCGGCCCGTCCCGCAGGCCACGTCCAAGGCTGGCTCGCCGCTCTCTTGGATGATCTTCAAGAAGTAAGGCCTGCTCGGCCATTGGGTGGTATCTCCCCTCAAAAAATCCCAATAAGTGGCAATGAGGCCGGTGTATTCATAATCTACATCCTTCATCCCTGTTCCCTTACAGCAGCCATCAATCAGCCAGAAAGGCGGGCCAATTCCGACTCGATGAAGGCTTGAAGCCGATCGAATCCCACGGCGCCTTCGATAATCTGGCCGTTGATGGCCGTGGTCGGCGTGGTCGATACGCCCCTTTCGGATGCAGTCACTAGCTCAGAATTGATTTGATTCTCATAACGGCCGGAATCCAGACACGCCTCAAAGGCGACTTCATCTAATCCTAAGGCGACGGCAAAGGCATTGAGCGCATCATCGCCGAAGGCGCCCGCGTTCTCGCCCCGCTGGTTTAGATAGAGTGTGTCATGGTAGGGCCAGAATTGACCTTGCTCCAAAGCGCATTCCGATGCTTCGGCCGCCCGGATCGATTCAGAGCCTAGAAAGGCGAAATGTTTGTACTCAAAGCGGACCAGGCCGCTGCTGGCATAGGTTTCCTCTAGCTGGCGCAACGCGCCAGTGGCATAATCGCCGCAGAACGGTCACTGAAAATCGGAATACTCTTCGACGAGCACCGGCGCGTCGGCCGGTCCCCAGGCTTTGCCGTCAGCATTGGCTGGCAAGGCTAACGACTCTGGCAGGACCAGGTTTCTCTCTGGTGACGTGAGTTGGCGCACCCAGAGGACAATGCCCACCAAGATGATGACCCCGGCGACCGCCAGGACGCCGATGAGCAACCGCTGCCGCTTCTGCCTGGCCTGGTGCTCCACACGCCTGGAACGCACCGAGCGCTGGCTACTTTTTGCCATAATTTCTCTCCTCAACTTGTTCTAGCAGGTTTCTGGGTAGAGAAAAGTTCCTGATTCTAATCAAAATGAGTAAGGGCCGAACTTCTCTCCGAAAGAAGGCCTTTCGGCCTTCTTCAACGATTGACAACCTCTGATAAGTCGCATACAGTATCGCCAGATCCTTTATCCGTCAACAGGGCGTCGCCGAGCCAGCCTGTGCCAGGAGGAGCCCGGCATCAAAAGAATCCTGATAAAGAAGTCATCATGAACCAATTCCAACTACAGAAAATCAATTATAAAGGCTGGCCCAATTGTTATTCCTTATCTAATGGGTTGGTCGATCTGGTTGTGACGGCCGATGTCGGCCCGCGTATCATTCGTTTTGGTTTTATCGATCAAGACAATGAACTCAAAGAGTTTGAAGAGACCCTGGGCCAAATTGGGGGCGATGAATGGCGGATTTATGGCGGGCATCGCCTGTGGCACGCCCCAGAAGAGATGCCGCGTACCTATTCGCCTGACAACGAGCCGGTGGCGACCGAAGAAGGCGATGGATTTTTGCGCCTGATTCAGGCTCCCGAAGCGGACACCGGCATCCAAAAAGAGCTAATCCTGAGCCTTTTCAGAGACAAAGCTCAGGTCACCCACCGGCTGCGTAATACGGGCCTATGGGCGGTGGAGCTGGCGCCCTGGGCGCTGACCATTATGGCCCCGGGCGGCGTGGCCATCTTCCCCTTGCCGCCCCGCGGTTCTCACGAGGAAAACTTGCGACCCACCGGCGCCCTGACCTTATGGGCCTATACCGACATGGCCGATCCTCGTTGGACCTGGGGCAGGCAGTACATCTTGTTGCGCCAGGATACCCAGGCCACCACGCCGCAGAAGATCGGCGCTTGGGCGCCCGATGGTTGGGTCGCTTATGCGCGACAGGATCACCTCTTCGTCAAAACCTTCGCCCCCAAAGCGGAAGCTGTCTACCCGGATCGCAACAGTCCCTTGGAACTATTCACCGACGACCAGATCTTAGAAGTCGAAACCCTGGGGCCGCTGGTCCAGTTGGAACCAGGCGCGGCCGTGGAACATACCGAAGAATGGTTCTTATTCGACGGCGTGCCCGCCCCGCAAAACGACGATGATGTGAAGGCTCACGTCCTGCCCCGGGTTATGGAGAGCGGCCGGTAGGCAAGCAACTTTAGCAAACCTCTAGACAGGTAAACATTGAAACCTTGCCGAGATATCCAGAAACTCATGGTAGCCGTGTATTTCTGATCTTTGATTTCCGGATACGATTTTCGGGAGGCTGTTCTTAGAGATAAGCAATCAGGACAATGCTGTAAGAACATAGGGGCTAATCACGCCATTAGTTTCACCGTAGTGATCGCCTGAGGAGTCGCAATTACCTGTGATTTGGATATCTCGTTAATCTGCTCAAGAAAGTCAGATTCTACGATTTTCGCGTTAGATCGATTGGCACACCAGGCTTGTAAACTAAGCGTGATGCCATCATCGTCTACTGCTGCAACCCGACAATTCGACACTTCTTGGACTAACGGATGGCGAGAGGCAAGATCGGTAAGAACCTGGCGGACATGTGGCACATCTTCTCCATCATCAATTCGAATTGGGACGACTGCCAATTTACGAGGATTTTCCGTCCGGAAGTTTATCGTCACTTGCGTGGCCACAACGTTGTTTGGAAGTACAACGCGACGGTTATCCGAGGTAAGAACAGTCGTATATCCTAAACTAAGGTCAATAACTCTTCCCACTTCTGTCCCTGTTGGCGTGCTAAATTGAATCTCATCATCTAGGCGAAATGGCCGGTATAGGAGCAGTGAAAATCCAGCGATAAGATTAGCCATTGTGTTTTGGGCAGCCAGCCCCACGATGATTGAAGCAACGCTCACCCCGGCCAATAGCGCCGTTCCAAATGAGCGAAGACCGGGCACAATGTGAGCGTACAGGACCAGGGCTATAACATAAATAAGGAGCTGACCAACTCTGGATAAAAAATTAACGGCCGTTCGGTCCAGAATCTTATTGGTATCCCGACTTACCAGTGTGTTTATGGTCACTCTCAAAGCACGGGCAACCAGGGTCGATCCCAGCAAAAAAAGGATTCCGAAGAAGATGGCGCCCTCTACTGTCTTGGGATTAAGAAAATTCGCAAATACTATGTCAATTTCTTCCATTTGACCACTCCCTTTTTTCTAACTGTTTTCCAGATTTAATACGTTTCAATCAAACCGGTATCGGATATCAGCTTTCATCTCGATCGTGTACTCGACTGTGTAAATGTTCGACCATTCACTGGGTAGCCGGCTTCTTCCGACCGGACTGTTCAAGAAAAGGA
>JAHEJP010000415.1 GCA_024638855.1 Chloroflexota bacterium | reverse complement strand
AATAACAATAACTCTCGCAAAAAGCCCAAGACGAAACCCCAAACCAGCCACTTCTCTCGTGGGTGCTCCCCGTGCCGCTGTCGCGACCAGGCGACGTACAAAAGAATGCCCCATAAAATGGTCGGTAAGGCGAAACGGACGAGATTGTTTTCGGCCGGCCCTGGCCCTCCAGCGAATTGGGCTAAAAATTGTAGCAGTAGCTCAAAAAATTGATCCACTTCGGCCTCGTTTTTATATCAAGCGAATGGCACGGTCCCAGTTAGAAGCAATCCAGTTTTTCTCCAAGCTCCATCAGACCCCTCCTCATCCTGCGCGCCAAAGATACCAGACACCCTATCTAATTTCATCATAAGTGGAATTAATACAAAGTCAACTCCTAAATCTTATGGAATAATAACTCTTACTTATTGATATCGATAAACTTTTATTATCGTATATTTGATCAGCCTGCATGTTTGGTGGATGAGGAGCATCACAGAAACGATTGTGGGCACCGTTAAAATGTTGTAAAGGCTCTATACCGATCGTTCTCCCCCAAGCAAATAAGAACAACCTCTGATTGTCGCTGGGAACCGGATGAACTACGAGTTTATCCAGCTTCCAGGCCAAAAGGTCTATGCATCATAGCCTAAATTGGGGGCCAGCCAGCGCTCAGCCTCGGCTATGGTCATGCCCTTTCGCTGGGCGTAATCCTCAACTTGATCGCGGTCGATGCGGCCCAGGCCAAAATAAGCCGCCTGGGGGTGGGAAAAGTAAAAGCCGCAGGTCCCCGCGACCGGCTGCATGGCGAAACTCTCGGTAAGGGTAATGCCGGTATTATCGGCCACTTCGAGTAACTCGAAGAGTTGGCCCTTTTCCGTATGGTCGGGGCAGGCCGGGTAGCCGGGGGCCGGCCGGATGCCCTGGTATTGTTCGGCGATGAGGGCCTGGTTATCCAGCTGTTCTTGGGAAGCATAAGCCCACAGTTCGCGCCGCACGCGCTGGTGCATCAATTCGGCAAAGGCTTCGGCCAGCCGGTCGGCCAGCGCTTTGGCCATGATACTATGGTAATCATCATGGGTGGCTTCAAAACGTTGCACCAGGCGATCCAGGCCAATGCCGGTCGTCACAGCAAAAGCGCCGATGAAATCTAGGACGCCGCTCTCTTTAGGAGCGATGAAGTCGGCCAGGGCCAGGTTGGGCCGGCCGGGTAACTTCTCCATTTGCTGGCGCAACATATGGAACACGGCCGAGGGCTCATCGCGACGACCGTTGCCGTAAATCTCGATATCGTCGCCAACGCTGTTGGCCGGGAATAGACCGACCACGCCGCGGGCCTTTAACCAACCTTCCTCGATGATGCAGTCCAACAGCGACTGGGCATCA
This sequence comes from Chloroflexota bacterium, assembly GCA_024638855.1. GTDB lineage: Bacteria > Chloroflexota > Anaerolineae > Promineifilales > Promineifilaceae > UBA11865. Next base: position 3,113 of record JAHEJP010000415.1, on the reverse strand, counting down.
CGATACAAGTTGCGAGCTTCCTGGCCGATGGTTTTATCGTCAAAGATGTCCGGATACTTACCGCTTAATTCCCAGGCCTTGAAGAAAGGTGTCCAGTCGATGTAGCGGCTGATCTCTTCCAGATCATAATCTTCGAATACCCTCAGGCCGGTCATGGCCGGGACCGGCGGTTGGTATTCACCCCAGTCGATGCGCAAGGCTCGTTGCCGGGCTTCGGCCAACGGCCGCAGCCGCTTCACGGCCCGGCGACCGGCATAGTTGCGGCGAACCTTATCATACTCGGCGGCGACTTCGGCCGCGTAACCGGCGCGGGCGGTCTCACTCAATAATTTAGATACGACGCCAACGGCGCGCGAAGCATCGACGACGTGGATGACGGGCCCCTGCTCATAGTTAGGATCGATTTTCACGGCCGTATGGACCTTGGAGGTAGTCGCCCCACCGATCAACAAAGGCAAATCAAAACCTTCCCGTTGCATCTCGGCCGCCACATATCGCATCTCTTCTAGGGAAGGTGTGATGAGCCCGCTTAAACCAATCACGTCCACATTTTCACGCCGGGCAGTCTCCAGCAATTTGCTTGCCGGTACCATGACCCCCAAATCGATGACCTCATAATTGTTGCATTGTAAGACGACGCCGACGATATTTTTGCCGATATCGTGGACATCGCCCTTGACGGTGGCCATCAGTATCTTGCCTTTGCCGCCCAAATCGCTCCCTGCCTGCTCGGCCTGCAAATAGGGCACCAGGTAAGCTACGGCCCGTTTCATCACCCGGGCGCTTTTCACTACCTGTGGTAAAAACATCTTGCCTTCGCCGAACAAGTCGCCAACGGTATTCATACCGTCCATTAACGGCCCCTCGATCACGTCGATGGTCTGCTCGGCCCTCTGCCGGGCTTCTTCCGTATCCTCGACGATGTAATCGCCGATACCATGCACCAGGGCATAGGTCAGGCGATTTTCCACGGGGTTTTCGCGCCATTTTAAGTCCTTTTCCTGGCGTTTGCTTTCACCTTTGACCGTCTCGGCATAGGTAACCAGCCGTTCGGTGGCATCGGGCCGGCGATTGAACAAGACGTCCTCTACCCGTTCCTTGAGCCCGGGTTCTAACTCTTCGTAAACCGCCAGCTGACCGGCGTTGACGATGCCCATATCCATACCGGCCTGGATGGCATGGTAAAGAAAGGCTGAATGGATGGCTTCGCGGACGGTATTATTGCCACGGAAAGAAAAGGAGACGTTGCTGACGCCGCCGCTGACCAGCGCGTGGGGCAACCTCTCTTTGATCTGCCGGGTGGCCTCGATGTAAGCCCGGCCGTATTCATTGTGTTCTTCAATGCCGGTGGCAACGGCGAAGATATTGGGATCGAAGATGATATCTTGCGGTGGAATAACCACTTCCTCGGTCAAAATTCGGTAGGCTCGCGCGCAAATGGCCACTTTCCGCTCGACTGTTTCGGCCTGGCCCTCTTCATCGAAGGCCATAACGATGACGGCCGCGCCATAGCGATGGGCCAGCCTGGCCTGGCGGATGAATTCCTCTTCACCCTCTTTCATGCTGATGGAATTGACCACCGATTTTCCCTGGACGCATTTCAGGCCGGCCTCGATCACCGACCACTTGGAAGAATCGATGACCACCGGCACCCGGGCGATATCCGGCTCGGTGGCGATGAGATTCAGGAACTTCGTCATGGCCGCTTCGGCGTCGATCATGCCTTCATCCATATTGACGTCGATCATTTGGGCGCCGTTTTCCACCTGTTGCCGGGCCACCGCCAAAGCTTCTTCATAGGCATCGTTGAGGATGAGCCTGGCGAAGCGACGGGAGCCGGTCACATTGGTCCGTTCACCAATATTGACGAAGTTCAGCTCCGGAGTGATGGTGAGCGGTTCCAGGCCACTGAGACGGGTTAAAGGCTCGATCTCCGGCCGCTGCCGGGGCTTCAGGTCGCGCACCGTCTCGGCGAACATTCGAATGTAGGCGGGGGTGGTGCCGCAGCAGCCGCCAACGATATTGACGTAGCCGCTCTCGGCGTATTCTCTCAAGACTGCGCTCATATATTCGGGCGTATCGTCAAACTCGCCAAATTCGTTGGGCAAACCGGCATTGGGATAAATGCTGACATAGGTGCCGGCTATGCGTGACAGCTCGCCGATATATTCGCGGAACGCGCCAGCGCCTAAGGCGCAATTCAAGCCGGCGATGAGCGGATCGGCATGGCGGACTGAATTCCAAAATGCTTCGGTGGTCTGGCCCGAGAGGGTGCGGCCGCTGGCATCGGTGATAGTGCCGGAAATCATGACCGGCACTTCTTTCCCCAGCTCATCAAAGACTGATTTGAAGCCAAATATGGCTGCCTTGGCATTGAGCGTGTCGAAGATGGTCTCGACCAATAAAATATCTACGCCCCCTTCCAATAAACCTCGGGCAGCATCGGCATAGGCTTTGGCCAATTGGTCGAAGTTGACATTGCGGTAGCTAGGGTCGTTGACATCGGGCGAGAGGGAAGCGGTGCGGTTGGTCGGCCCCAAGGCTCCGGCCACAAATCTTGGTCTGCCTCCCTGTTCTTCTTCAAAATCGTCCCGGGCCTGGCAAGCGATGCGGGCGGCCGCCAGGTTCAGCTCGTAGGCCAGATCCTCGGTCTGGTAATCAGCCTGGGAAATAGCGTTGGCATTGAAGGTATTGGTAGTGATGATATCCGCGCCCGAATCCAAGTAAGCGGTATTAATGGCTTGGATAATTTCCGGTTGGGTCAGGCTGAGCAGTTCGTTGTTGCCCTTTAAATCGATGGGGTGGTCGGCGAAGCGTTGGCTACGGAAATCGGCTTCCGTCAATTGGTAACTCTGGATCATGGTGCCCATGGCCCCGTCCAGAACGAGTATTCGTCGCTGTAACTGTTCCTTCAATAACTTGGTTCTATCCATATTGAGTATGCCTTGGGGTCCTCGTACTTAGAGCACCCGCGATTCTATATAAATTGATCGATAAATTCTAAAAAACAAAAAGCCTCTCTAGAAGAGAGGCTGAAATATCGATGAAAATACTCACCTCATCTCCCAGATTTCCCGATCATAGGCCGGGGCGTCTGCCGGATTTGGCACCTG
>JAHEJP010000075.1 GCA_024638855.1 Chloroflexota bacterium | reverse complement strand
AGGCTTACTTTCAAGAGAAAAGTTCCGCCCATATTTGTCGTTCAAACAAAATAAGGAACTTTTCTTCAGTGTGCCCCAACTAAATCTCAAGAGCAGTATGGCCCAAAGTTGTGTAAAAATTATGAATGGTTGGGGGAAATGTGGTGAAGGTCAACTTTTTTTGTTTATCAGATTCCCACAAGCCCGGCCGTGCTTAGACGTTGGAGGTCTTATGCCCAACTGGTCGAGCCCAACTTGTTGGGCCAACCTCCGGAGTCTGTACCGGCGCACTATCTGGAGTCGAAAACAGCCTGCTATCGCCGGCCCGCAGCGGCCGGTACCATCATCGGAAAATCGCGTCGGCCGGCATGCCCGGTTTGAGCAATTGCTCTGGGTTTTCCAGCCGGATCTTCACGCCGAAGACCATGTGTACCCGCTCTTCCTGGGTCTGCACATTCCTGGGTGTGAACTCCGCCTGCGAAGCGATAGCCGCTACTTCGCCCGCGAACGATCGGTCATAGGCATCGACGCCGACTTCCACTTCTTGGCCCAAGAACACCTTGCCCAATTCCGCCTCCGGCACGTAAACGGTCAGGGTCACCTCGTCCAGGTCGGCCAGGCTAAACAGCGCCGCTCCCGGCGCGGCCAACTCCCCTTCATGGACCATCCGCTCCAAGACCACCCCACTCGTCGGGGCCAGCAGTTCCGTCCGGCCCAATTCGATATCCAAGGCTTTCAAGACCGCCTCGGCCGTCGCCAAAGCCGCCCCCGCCTGGGAAACCTGGGCTTCCAAGACCGCAATTTCCTCGACCGTGGCCCCGGCCAAAAGGTGATCTAAGGCTGCCTGGGCCTGGGCCAGCTGCCCTTCGGCCACGCTCACCCCCGCCTGGGCCACGATGACCCCGGCGTCAGACTGGGCCACTTGATCCAGGCTCGTTTCCGGTCCGGCCTGGGCCTGGGCCAGCGCCGCCTCGGCCGCATCCCGGCCCGCTTTGGCGATAGTCACTTGCGCCGTGGCGGCCGCCACGGCCGCGTTGGCGGCGGCGAGCTCCTCGGATGTCGCCCCAGCCCGTACCAGGGCCAGTTGCGCTTGGGCGGCGTTCCGGGCGGCTTCGGCCGCCTGCATCTGGAACCGGGCCATCTCCTCCGGCACGCCTCCCAAGTCGTGCCGCATCAGGTCGTCGTAGCTGGTCCGGGGCTGCAGATAATTGGCCTCGGCCTGGGCTAGCATCGCTTCGTGGATGGCGATCTCTTCCGGCCGGGCGCCGGCCCGCAGCCGGGCTAACTCAGCATTGGCCTTTGCCAGGCCCGCTTCGGCCGCTGCCACCGCCCCTTCAGCCTGGGCCAGCGCCGCTTCGGCCTGGGCCACTGAACTCTCCGTCTGTTCCACGGTGCGGGCGCTATTGGCGCCGATTTCCGCCTGGGTCAAAGTCGCCTTGGCCGCCGCTACTGCTCCCTCGGCCGCCAGAACGGCCGCCCGGGCAGCGGCGATCTCCTCGGTCGTTGCTCCGGCCTGGGCCTGGGCCAATTGGGCTTCGGCCGCATCCAGGGCCGCCCCCGCCTGTTCCACCGTCGCCAGCGCCCCTTCCCGTTGGGCCAGCAGCGATCGTTGGTCCAGTCGCAGCAGCAAGTTGCCTTCGACGATACTATCCCCTTCGCCGAAGCCCGTCTCCACCACCAAACCGCCCAGCTCGGCCGATACCGTCACATCTTCCGCCTCGATGCTGCCCGAGGCCATTAACTCGCCCGTCGTTCTGGCCGGCCGCCGGACCACCGCCTGCGCCTCCGGCCGAGCCTGCCCGCTCTCACCCGCCATCTCGGCCGTGAACTGCTCCCAGGCGCCTGGACTCAACTGGAAATAGATCCAGCCCACAGCAATCGCCCCAACGATCAGGGCCACGACACCGGCGATAATCTTCGTTTTCTGACTCATCTTTGTTCTCCTAAATGAGTCGAGGACATGAGTTAAATTCAACTCATACCCTCGGCTTCATTCTTCAACTTGTTTCGCGGGCACTGGCCACGAAGACGTCCTCCAGGGAGGGCACGATCACCTCCGCGCTGCGCAATTCCAGGCCCGCTTCTGCCAGGGCCTCTTCGATGGCCGGCTTCTTATCCGCCACATCCTCGGCCACTACGTGAACCAGGGCGCCATAAAGGGCCACTTCGCCCAAGTCCCCGGCCGCCCGCAATGTCTGTATCGCCACATCAGGCGCCGAGCAGTCGATCTCCAGCACTTGCCCGTGCATCTTCTCGCGTTTGATCGCTTCCGGCGTTCCCAGTGCCACCAGGCGGCCGCGTTGGATAAAAGACAGCCGGTGGCAATGTTCGGCTTCATCCATGTAATGGGTGGTCACGAAAATCGTCCGGCCTTCATTCGAAATTTGATAGAGCAGGTTCCAGAACTGTCGCCGCGAGATGGGGTCCACGCCGGCCGTCGGCTCATCCAGGAAAAGCATCTCCGGCTCGTGCAGGAGGGCACAGCCCAAAGCCAGCCGCTGCCGCCAGCCGCCAGATAGATTCTTCGCCTGCTCTCGCTCCCGGCCTTTGAGCCCAGCCATTTCCAGGATAGCCTCTTTTTGGGTTGCCAATCGTTCGCCGCGCACATCATAGGCCCCACCGAAGAAATTCAAATTTTCGTCTACAGTCAGGTCATTATACAGGCTGAAACGCTGTGACATGTAACCGATGCGCCGCCGTACGGCGTCCGTTTCCTTGGCCACGTCAAAACCCAACACCGTGGCCGAACCCGAGCTGGGTTTGATGAGCCCCATCAACATGCGCATCGTCGTCGTCTTGCCCGCCCCGTTGGGACCCAGGAAACCAAAGATTTCGCCCCGCTCCACGGCGAAGCTCACCTTGTCTACGGCCGTGAACTCGCCAAAGCGTTTGCTTAGCTCGACCGTCTCGATGGCCTTATGATTGGCCCTATTTGCCGTATCGTTCGGCATATTAATCCAGGCGCGTCCGTCGCATCAATAAAATAGTGGCGCTATAAATCACGACCCCCAGGCCCAAAATGGCCAGAAACTCCCGCCAAAAGACGTCGAGGCCGGCCCCTTTGAGCAAAATGCCGCGAAAGATGATGAGCCAATGTTTCAGGGGGAAGATATTGGAGATAGTCTGCATGAAAGGCGGCATGGTATCGACCGGGAAGGCGTAACCACTGAAGATGATCATCACCATCACCACCATGAAGCAGATGAGCAAAGCCTGCATCTGGGTCCGGGCCACCGACGATATCATCAGCCCCCAGCCCAGCTCGACCAGGATATAAATGAAGGCCAGGACCATCAACAAGGGCAAGGAGCCGCGCATGGGCACGTCGAACAACCAGACCACCATGCCCAACATCAGCAAGAATAAAGTGTAACCCAGGCTCACAGCCATCACCGATTTACCGATGACCAACTGGCCGGGCGTTACCGGCGTGACCACCAACTGCTCCAGGGTGCCCAGCTCTCGCTCGCGGGCGATGACCATGCTGGCTAGCATGGCCGAAATGGCCGCAGCGATGAAGCCCAGCTCCGAAGGGATCATGAAGTTGGACTCTTTCAACTCCTCGTTGAACCACACCCGCAGGCTCATATCGAGGGGCGCGGCCGCCCCACTGGTGCTGTTGAGAGCCTGGACGGAAAATTGCCCGCCGTAACTGGCCGCCAACCCTTGCCCGGACTCGGCCGCCGTCTGTGCCGAAGCCACATCGGAACCATCGACGATGAGTTGCACCTGAGGCCGATCGGCCCCGGCGCCCTCCAACCCGGCCTGGAACCCGGCCGGGATCACCCAGGCTGCCAGGGCGCGGCCGCCATCGATATCATCCGTCACCTGGTCCAGGCTATCCACATAATAGGGGTCGAAGGTTTCGGCATTCTCCATGGCTACCACCAACCCCCGGCTGGCCTGGCTCAGGTCCATATCTAGCACAGCCGTGGGCAGGTGGTCGATGCCTTGCGAAGTGGACCAGGCGATCATCAACAATTCCGCCAGTGGCCCCAACAATACAAAGGGGGCCAGCAGCCGGTCCCGGAACAACTGGATGAACTCTTTGGTGATGAGGGTCCGCATTCTATATAGCATCAGCGTCCTCACAACTTCTTTTTGAACATGAGCGCCGTCAAGGAAAAGAAGATGCCTCCCACAGCCAATAAGGCGATGGCAAAACCCTTTAAAGCGGCCAGGTCGGCGCCTTTCACGAAGATGCCCCGGCTGATGATCACGAAATGGGTGGTGGGGAACATAAAGGCTTCCAGTTTCAAAATCGGCCCCATGAGGCTGAAGGGGATCAAGAGCCCGGACATGAAGAAGCCGGAAAAGAGAAAGATCATCATCGAGCCTAAAATGGCCACTTGTTGGCTGCCGGCGAAGACCGATAGGAACAGGGCGATGCTCATGGTGGCGAAAAGAAAAATCAACGATAAGAACAGAAATAGAGGCAAACTGCCTTTGAAGGGCACGTCGAAGGCGAAAACGGCCACGGCGACGCACAATGGCACGCTCAAAAAGCCGGCCATCATGTAAGGGATGAGCTTGCCGATGATCAGCTCACCCCGGCCGATGGGCGTGGCGATGAGACCCTCCAGAGTGCCCCACTCCCGTTCCCGGGCCAGAGCCAGAGAAGCGGCCATGGCCGGCACGGAAAGCACAATGCCCACCAGGGCCGGGATCATGGACACCGTGTAACGCAAGGAGGGATTGAACCAGGCCCGCAGGCGCAGGTCGATGGGCTCTTCCAGGTTTGACGGTAAACCGGCCCGCTCCAATTGTTGGGCCACCCGCTCCCTGGCGAAATGTTCCGTATGGCCGCTGATATGGCGGATGGCGTGGCCGGCCGTATTGGGATCAGTGCCGTCGACTACCACTTGGACGCCGGCCGTGTCCCCGCCGAGCATCGCTTCTTCGAAACCCCGGGGAATCACCACCACCGCTTTGACCTGCCCGCGCATCATCAGCAGTTCCACATCAGCCAAATATTGGGGCCAGGCCTCCAGGCGTAAGGCGTCGGTGCTGGCCAGTTGGCTAATATATTGGCGGGACAGCGGGCTCAGGTCCTGGTCCAATATGCCAATGCCCACGTCGGTGATATCCACCGAGAAGGCGTAGGCCATGGTCACCAGAGCCAACACCGGCGAGAGCAGCAGCAAAATGAAGGAGGTCTTATCACGAGTGATATGCCACCACTCTTTTCGCACGATCGCTAAAACCCTCCGCCACTTCATCGCTCGCCTCTTTTGAGACCGGCCATCAGCTTTTATCCCCTTCGCTCATGCGCCGCCGGATGAGGGAGATAAATGCCTCTTCCATCCGCGGCCGGGCCTGCCGCATATCCTTTACCTCGATGCCCTCGGCCGCCAAGACCGACCGCATCTGCTCCATCAACCCATCGCCGTCTTGGCAAAATACCCGCAATTGGTCGCCGTAAATCTGCACCTCCAACACGCCATCCAGCTCATCCAAAATCACCTGCCCCCGGCGAACATCCGAGGGCCACAGGGCGATCAATTCCCCCTCGGTCATGGCCTTCACCGCCTCCGGCGTATCACAGACAACCATCTGCCCCTGGTAGATCAGCCCCACCCGCGAACAGCGCTCGGCCTCATCCATGTAGGGCGTGCTGACCACCAGGGTGATGCCGCGCAAGTGCAGTTCGGTCAGGATATCCCAAAACTCTCGCCGCGAGACCGGGTCCACGCCCGTGGTCGGCTCATCCAGGAAGATGATCTCCGGCGTATGGATGAGGGTGCAGGCCAGGGCCAGCTTCTTCTGCATGCCGCCCGACAAATGGGCCGCTCGCCGATGGCGAAACTCGCCTAGCCGGGAAAAGACCATCAAGCGCTCGATGCGCTCCTTGCGTTCCTCCCCGCGCACCTCGAAGACGTCGGCGAAGAAATTCAGGTTCTCCCACACCGACAGATCGCCATAGAGATTGAAGCGCTGGGCCATATAACCGATGCGCTGTTTGATGGGCTCCGACGCTTCCACCGTGTCGTAGCCGGCCACCCGCGCCCAACCTCGGGTTGGGTCCATGATCGCCGCCAGCAGGCGAATGGTGGTCGTTTTACCGGCCCCGTCAGGACCCAGCAGGCCGAAGATCTCCCCCGGCCGGATTTGCAGCGTCAGGCCGTCCACGGCCGTCACCGTCTTGAATTCCCGGGTCAGATCCTGGGTCTCGATGATGGCTCCGTTATCGGAGGCCCCATAATCAGGGGTTCCATTTTCCGGGACCACACTTTCAACGTTCACGGCCGCCGATTTCCCTGACGCCCAGGCCGCGCAAGACCATCTGCTCGGCCGCGTCCCAAAGCCCGTCGATATCCTGGGCCAGCATGCCCATCCCAATAGCCAGGGTCAGGCCGTCGAATAGAGTCAGGATCACCGCTGCAGTGGCCTCGGTTGATTCGACCCGTAACTCGCCTGTGGCAACCCCTTCGTCGATGATCTGCTTCATATTGGCCAGGTACGGTTTATAAATTTCCCGGGTAAACTGCTCTACATCTTCATCCAGGTAGGTCTGGGCCCAGGCTTCCAGCGTGATGCCGAAGAAGTCGAACATCGACTCAGCCTGGCCCCGGAAATAGGCCAGGCTGGCCTGCAATTTCTCCGTGGCGCTGAGACTTTCGTCGGCCACTATGATCTCCCATCCCTGGGCCATGGGCTCCATGAACACTTGCAGCAGGGAGATGAACAGCTCTTTTTTGCTCTTGAAATACCAGTACAGGGCTCCCTTGCTCAAACCGCTCTCGGCCACGATATCGTCCATCGTGGTCTGGAAATAACCCTTGCGGTTGAAGCAAGTGAGGGCCGCCTGGTAAATCTGTTCCTTACGCTCGGCCGAGACGTCTGCCTTTGGCGTCATGATCCACGCTTGAGCGTTTCGCGGTTTCCGATTTGAATTGATTTATTGAACCGCAAAACCTCGAATAAACAGGATCCTACAATCTCTCTTTTTTTCATAGGTTGAATCCTGTTTTACTTGATACGCCGCAGCACCCACAGCATCACCGCCGCAAAGCCTATGGAATCCAGCGCGCTGAGCAGCAAGCCCAACCAGCCACTCAGGCCGATCAGCGGCAGGATAAATTGATAGGTGATCACGGCCCAAATCACGGCCACAACGGTACCCACCAGGATATCCACGGCCGTGCCGTAAGGCGGTTCGCTGTGAAAAGCCTTTGGCAACAACCAGGTAACTAAGACGCTCCCGACGATGGTGATCAACAGTAACACGACCATCTCACACTCCACACACCAAGTACATACATATATCAACTAGACCGACCAGTCAGTCTAGTACATATTATAGATCCATTGGATGGTTGGTGTCAAGGGGATTCAGGCGTTAGATCGGCCGGCCGGGTTTAGGAATGCCGTATGGGCGCGGTACAGATATCGTAGGGGCGAACCCCCGTGTTCGCCCATGACAGGCACAGGGGCCTGCCCCTATAGGCAGTGATGTGCACATGACGGGGCGGATTGTTTTTGATAGGGTGTGGGGCAAGCTGGGCAAGCGATGGCTATTGATCCCGATAAACACCACCGACGGTCGATACGGTTGAAAGGTTATGATTATGCCCAGGCGGGCATTTATTTCGTGATGAATTGTATTCAGGCCGGGATCAAGGCGTTGGGCGAGGTGGATGAAGGGGAAATGGTTTTGAACGACAGCGGCCGGATCGTGGAAGAGGAATGGTTACGTACGGCCGAATTGCGGCCGGATATGCGATTGGATGCGCATGTGGTGATGCCGAATCATTTTCACGGCATTGTGCAAATATTGGATGATGGCGAAACCTTGGTAGGGCAGGCCACCCTAGCCGGGAACGCACCCACAGCGACCGGTTCCCTCACCGGCCGTCTTGTCCTGGCAGCCGGTCAGCTGGCTTGTGCGGCCGGTTAGACGTGCTGATCGAGGAGGATCGTATTGCCATCGGGATCGACCATCATAAAACTGGCCGGCCCCGTGGTGCTCTCATCCGCCTCACTAATCAGCGCCACCCCGCGCTCCTTCAGCCGGCGCTGAATTTCACGCACGTCTGTGAAATCATCGATCTCGGCCGCGTTGCTATCCCAGCCCGGATTAAAAGTCAGAATATTCCCTTCGAACATCCCATGAAAGAGACCAATTACATGATCGCCGTTCTTCAAGATCAGCCAGTTCTGTGAGGCGTCTCCGCCAAAGATTTCGAAACCCAACTTCTGATAGAACTCTTTTGAAGCTTCTAAATCCTTCACGCTCAAGCTGACAGAAAACGCACCTAATTCCATACTTTACTCCTCGGACTATTATTGGTATCCCAAATCAGTTTCGTATTATTCGCCCAAAGTTCATATTATACCAAGTGCAACTCTGACCTGCCTGTCAGCAGGTTTGACGGAGGGCAGCAGAGACCATGACAACAATTCAGGCATCTCCCCAAGAAACCTACGGCAAGCTCGCCAGGCTCAGTTTCGGCGCTAATTTCCTCGGTGCGCTGATTACTTTCCTGTATCTCTCCGTCATCGACCCGCTGCCGGCCGGTGAGGCAACTGTTCGGTCGCTCGAACCAGAGGATATTGCCGCCTTTGTTATCGCTGTTGCCGTGATATTTGTCGGCGCGTTTCTGCTGAGCAGTCGACTACTGCGGCCTATCCGACACTGGCAGAGTCTGCTTGAGGCCGGCGCTCCGGCATCTGACTTACCACTAAGCGTTGCCAGGCGCGTCCTGAACTGGCCTCTCATCAGCTCGGCAATAATCGCCAGCACCTGGCTTTTCTCGGCTCTGTTTTTTTCCTTCTTCTATGACAATCCGAGCAACTTGATCGGTATCGCCATCGGCGGCGCCGTAACGACCACCATTGTTTACTCTGGCAGCGATCTGCTCTGGCGTCAAATCGTTCCAATTTTTTTTCCACAGGGAAACTTGAGCGTCGTGCCTGCTTTTCGACTATGGGTACGAAGGCGCTTATTTCTGGGCTTCTTTCTTATTGGGGCGATTACGCCGGTTCTGCTGGTCATCCTAACACTAGAACGCACCCGTGCTTTACTTGAAGCGACAAATCCCGAAGCAATTCTCAGCAACCTCATCGTTGTGCTCCTGTTTATGCTGGTTATTGGCTTGGCTACAGGCATGATCGTGGCCGTGCTGGTAGCCCGTGCCATCGTTGAGCCGATCCAGGTCCTACGGCGGGCGATGGCGCGTGTGGAGAACAATGAATTTGACACAAAGGTACAGGTGACGACTAACGACGAATTAGGATTTCTGGGCGAGCGGTTTAACCAGATGACGAGCGGGCTGCGTCAGGGCGAAAGGCTACGCCAACTGTTTGGGCTCTACGTCAGTCCGGAGGTGGCCAGGGCGGCTGTTAAGACCGGTGCAGGGCTTGGTGGTGAACTGGTCAACTGTACAGTCATGTTCTCGGACATTCGCGACTTCACGAGTCTCACTGAGCAAATGCCCCCCGACGAACTGGTCGATCTGATTAACCACTATATGGCTGAGATGGTATCAGTCATTGTTAGACACGGAGGGGTGGTCACACGGTTTGGAGGGGATTCTATACTGGCGGTTTTTGGGTCGCCTCTCAACCCGATGCACGACCATGCAGATCGGGCAGTCGCCACCGCTATTGAGATGCGACGGGCATTAGTTTCCTTCAACCAGGCTGAGTTGATCGCCGGACGGCCTATACTGGAAAATGGTATTGGCATCGCCAGCGGGCCGGTCATCGCCGGAAACGTCGGCGGAAAAGAGCGAATCGAGTACACGGTGATGGGCGATGCGGCCAACCTTGCCGCGCGATTGGAGGATTTGACCAAGGAAGCCGGCTACCCCATTCTACTGAGCAACGAAACCTATCATGCGCTCGCTGCGGTTCCAGATGTGGGTGCCTGGCCGTTGACCGACGTTCAGATCAAAGGAAAGCATGAAAGGGTAACCGTTTATGCACTTTCTGCTTAAGTAAGGGCACAGCGCGCTGTGCCCTTACAGGCTGGCTTCGGCGCAGCGGACCTCGAAGGTATGGTCGCCGGCCGATAACCAATCGTCTCCGCGGCTGCCGTCTCTCAGCCATTCATGACGAACTGGAGCAGGTCATCGAATAGGCAGGTAGCCAGGCCGACCACATGGTCGCCGCCGCCATAAAAGACGTACACAGTGCCTTCCACGACCGGATTAGCGCAGGAAAAAACCACGTGATTGACGTCCCCCCGAATCTCCCAGATTTCTTCGGGCTCAAAAATCGGCTCCTTTGGGCGGGCGATCACCCGGGCCGGATCATCGTGATCCAACAGGCAGGCGCTCAGTCGATAGACCCGATCTTCATCGTAGCCATGGTATAGCTGAAGCCAACCCTCCTCCGTTTCGATGGGCGGGCCATTGCCGCCGACGCACGTATTATCCCAGCCGTTGTCCGGGCGTGGCCCATATACCGGCCGCATATCGCTCTCGGGCCAGGTCAGCAAGTCATCGGAATAAGCGATCCATACCTCAGGAAAACGGCGGTGAAAAGCAGCGTAACGGCCGTTGATCTTCCTTGGAAAGAGAACGTGATCCTTATTGTCCTCGCCGCTCACAATCGATCCCAGCCGCTTCCAGGTGATCAAATTATCGCTTGCGGCGATCATGGGCAGGATGCCGCCGCCCTCATGGGTTGGTTTGCCTTGGCCGCGAATCTCGCTGCCATATGCCGTGTAACACATGTAAAAATGGCCGTCAATCCCGGTAACGCGGGGATCCTCTACACCCCGCGCGTCTGATCCATCAACAGGCGAAAGAACGGGCTCCCGCAGCCGGTTCCAGTGGACCCCATCCTCGCTGACAGCGTAGCCAATTCGGCTGACCCAATCCAGGCCTTGAGCGCGATAGTGCATGTGAAACAGGCCATTGTGATGAATCACCGAAGGATTGAATACGTTATAACATTCCCAGGCTGAAGTCAGGTCGGGCAATAAGACGGGGTTGGCAGGATGACGTTGTAGTTTCATCAGAGGCTCATTGATGCTTTTATGATGGCCCATCTTGGCTTAACTCAGATGGTCCAAGCCATCGCCGGCGCGATTAACCGCCAGGCGCTTATTTATGAATCGATCGATTGGCAGGCGTCAAGGGTAAAGATCGTTCGATCTAGCGGTCACACCCGCCGGAAAGCCGATCCTTGAGCCCGGATGAACAATATCTTATACGCTAGCTTCGTAGCTATCAATACCCGAAGAGCCGTCAGGCCGGGCGGGGCTGTCCTCTTCTATCTGCGGCGTGCCGTCAGCCTCGGCGCAGCGCACCTCGAAGGTATGGTCGCCGGCCGTAAAAGGCCATTCATAACGCCAGATCACCCAGGTCGTCTCCGACAGCGGGGCTCGCAATAAGGCCGGTTCCCAAGGGCCGCCGTCGACCCGAACCTCTACCTTAGAAATGCCCCTGTCTCCCGAATAAGCGATGCCGCCTACCGGAACCAGTTGCTGGTCGCCATCTTCGATGATGTGGTCCACCGCCACCATATCGATCACCGAGGTGGCTTTGACCTGGGCCACCTCGTCCCAATTGCGCTCGACCCAGTAGCCTTCGCGGTATTCGTTGACTACCTCGATCGCGGTGATCCACTTAGGCTGCTTCATGCCGTAGCGATCTGGGATCCAGATACGTAGGGGGAAACCGTGGTCGGTAGGCAGGGTGTTGCCGTCCCAGGCGTAACAAAACATGATCCGCTCATCGGCCATGATCAGGTCCAAATCGACCGTCTCATAGAAGCCGTCGCCGGAGGTGATGAACAGGTAGCGGGCCGCATCCTGCAAGCCGGCGCTGGCCAGCACTTCCTGGGCGCTGGCGCCGGTCCATTGGGTGGTGCTGATTAAACCGGTGCCCACCCGGCCCGAAATGCAGGTGAGGGTCACATATTGATCGCGTGGCTCGTAGTTGTTGCGGAAGTCGTCGATGGTCAGCATCAGCGGGTTATCGACTAGGCCGGTGATGGGCAAAACCCAGGTCGAGCCGTCGATGATGGTGGGTTCTGTTTCCAGGAAGACCTTGTAGTGGTCTTTGATCGGCGTGTATTCCGGCCGCGTGCCGGGCACGGGCACGACCGGGTCATTGGCATTGGGGAATGGCGACCGGCCGTCACCATCAGAAGTGTGGGCCATGGAGGCGTCAAGAGCAGCCGCTAGACGTTGGCGTTCGGCCGTGGCCAAAACGACGCCAAGCCCGCCGCTAACCACGGTGACCGTTGCCGTCGCGGCGCCCAGGCGAATGAGAAATTGCCGCCGGCCGATCTTCTCCACTGAACGAGCCTCGTCGGTTGTCGCCGCTTCGCTCACTTCCCCACTTGGCTCTGCCTCGGCCGCAACCTGGGCAACGGCCGCCGCCTTGGCCGCTCCCTCAATGCTTTCCAATCGGCCGTAAACAGCTGCCAGGGTCAGGCCCCACAGTAGAAACAGGGCCGCCAGCCATAACAAGTCGACCAACAGGCTCACCGTCGACTGGGTGACGACCAGGCTGATGGCTATCACCGGCAAACCGAAGAGAGCGCCCATGATCAGACCGGAGAGATGACTTGCCTTAATTTGGCGGGCCTTCATCACGGCGAAATAGATGACTCCGGCCAGCGCGCCGCCCATGAGAAATTGAATGATGGCCATGGCCCGTTCGGCCGTCTTGGCCGAATCGACAACGCTGATGCCCAAGAACAACATGGTGTCGATCATCAGGTCAATGCCGAAGGTAACCACATCGCCGGGCAGCACCCGGGCCACCCAGTTGAACAGCTCATAGGGGACGAAGGGAAATCCGAATAGCTGCCGGCCGAGGTACAACAGCCCCGTGAGTGCGGCCGTGAGCAGTGCCCCAACCAAAACGCCCGTGCCCAGATTCAATTTTCTCATCGTCTACGCCTCCTATTTGAAAGTGACACTGTCCTATTATAAACGATTGCATCTTAAAAAAGGCTTACATCGAGATTAAGGATCCTTAACGCGCCACCAAGACCCTTCTAATACCTGTTGATGGTGATCAACCGGGAAATCCCGGCTCTGCCTTTTCGGCTAATTAGGCATTTCGTAACGTTTAACAGACGTTCCGTCATTATAATGAGGTCTGGATCATATGATGGCATCAGATTGATTACATCAATTTGATGATGGATAAACAAGCGCGCGGCCGGCATGACTAGACCGGCCCCCTTTATGACGAGGTATAAATTTGAACCGTAGTAAAGCTTCACTGCTGGCCTGGACGCTGTTCGCCATCATCACCGTGATCGCTCTGTTCAGCATGGCCGCCGATCTGGCCAACCGCCCGGCCGATGACAACCTGTTCAAAGTAATCGGCGTCCTGTTGTACGATCTCTTAGCGGTTGAGTTTGCATTGCTGGCCGCGCTGATTGTGGCCCGCCAGCCGCATAATGTGATCGGCTGGCTAATGATGGGTCCGGCCGCCATGCTGGTCATGGATTTTCTAGCCACGAGTTACCTGGAGCAATTCCCAACCGCGCCGGCCGCACCAACGCTCCCGCTGTTGCTGGCGGTTTATTTTAGCAACGTGGGCTGGTTGTTGTTGATCTTCCCGCTGTTTTTTATCATGCTGCTCTTCCCTGACGGCCTGCTGCCATCACCCCGCTGGCGCTGGGTTCTTGGCGCCGGCCTGGGTATGTGCGCCTTTTTAATCTTCTTTGCTCTATTTTCACCGGCCTTCACTCCGCCCCAAAATGACAACTGGGTAGTGGCCAACCCCATCGGCTTTCTACCGGCCGACTTGGCGTTTCCCGATACCGCCTGGTTTGTGGCCCTGATTGCCCTGACCTTGTCCTGCGCGGCGGCACCCTTCGCCCGCTACCGTCGCGCGGCCGGTGTGGAACGGCAGCAGATAAAATGGCTGTTCTATGCTTGCAGCCTGTTTGCCCTGATTTATGTGCCAGATGGTTTAGACCTGGGTGGGACGAATACGATCCTTGAGGACATCTTGGGTTTGCTCTTTGTCCTGGGCATCATGGCCATCCCTGCGGCCATCGCCATCGCCATTACCCGCTACCGACTGTATGACATCGACGTCATCATCCGCAAAACCTTGATTTACGCCGTACTTACCGGTTTGCTGGCGCTGGTTTACCTGGGCACGGTGGTTCTGCTGCAAAGCCTATTTGAACAAATCATTTTTGATTCCACCAGCGGCCAGCAGTCAGCTCTCAGCATTGTGATCTCCACCCTGATAATCGCCGCCTTGTTCGCTCCGCTGCGACGCCGGGTGCAGATCGTCATCGACCGGCGTTTCTTCCGCCAGAAGTATGACGCCCAGTTGGTGCTGGCTGAATTCGCCCAGACCGCCCGTGATGAAGTTGAACTGGCGGCGTTGACAGCCGAATTGGCCCGCGTAGCCCAGGAAACCGTGCAGCCGGAGAGCGTGAGCATCTGGCTGAGGGAAGACCTTCCATAGGTAATTTTCCCACAAAACGCGAGGCCAGTTCACCACCAAGTAGATCGGCCAGCGGACAGTAAAACGGCGCTACCTGAACAGACCGCACTAGTGAATGTGCCGTGGCGACAATGTCCTAGCCTAGGCCGGTTCACCACCAACCACAACCTGACAAACCTTCCTTGACATCCATTCAAAATAGTATATAGTTACTTATGACTAGTTATTAGTGACTGGTAACTACTTAACTACTATCTCAAAGGGCCAATGACCCTCAAAGAGTGAGTGGCTCTCAGAAGAGTGAGTGACTCTCAGAAGAGTGAGTGACTATGGAAAGGAAACTGCTTTTACTGGGCCTGTTGCGTAAACAAGAGATGCACGGCTACCAGATCAACGAACTCATAGATGCCCATCTGGGCAGCAGCATCCAGCTCAAAAAGCCAACCGTCTATAAGCTGCTGGGCAGCATGGTAGACGATGGCTGGATCCAATACCATGAGGAACAGGCGGGTAATTATCCAACCCGGCGTGTCTACAGGATCACTCGCGAAGGAGAAGGGGCTTTTCAGCAGCTCCTACGCCAGAACCTGGCCGATTACAGTCCAGTTTCTTTCCTCGGCAGCATCGGCATCGTCTATCTGGATGCTCTGCCAGGAGAGGAAGCGGCCGCCCTGCTCCGAAAACGGCGCGAAGAAGTTGAACGGTTCGCGCAAAAAATTCGCGACGATGAACAGCATGGGGGCGGATTCCAGTTGATGCTCTCATACCACTTGAGCCATCTGAAGGCTGAGTTGGAATGGCTTGACAAAGTCATCAGACAGCTACAGCCAGCGTAACAATAAGAATTAGCCTACCTATTAGAATAACCAGTAACGATTTTCAGGAGATACTTTGAAATGAATGATAAAGTCTTTAGCGGCCTGGCCATCGAAGCCAAGGACCTGGTCAAAAGGTATAACGAAGAGGTGCTGGCCGTGGACGGCATCGATCTGGCCATTGAAACCAATACCATCTATTCATTGTTGGGACCTAACGGGGCCGGCAAGACGACCACCTTGTCGATGTTGACCACGCTGCTGGAGCCGACGGCCGGCTCGGCCAGGGTCTGTGGCCTTGACGTGGTGAAGCAGGCCAATGATGTGCGAAACTGCATTGGCGTGACTTTCCAGGAGACGGTCTTGGACGACGCGCTAACCGGCCGGCAAGCCTTAGACTTCCATGGCAAGCTTTATAACCAGAACAAGGCCAAGCGCCAGGCCAAGATCAAAGAACTGCTGGCCCTGGTCGAGCTGGAAGAGGCGGCCGACCGTAAGATAAAGACCTATTCCGGCGGCATGAAACGACGCCTGGAATTGATCCGCGGGCTCATGACCGAGCCGGAAGTTCTATTCCTGGATGAGCCGACGTTGGGCCTGGACCCCCAGAGCCGGGCTCGTTTGGGTGACTACATCCAGGATCTCAAGGAAAACCAGGGGTTGACCTTGTTATTAACCACTCACTACATGGACGAAGCGCAGCTCTTGTCCGACAAAGTGGGCATCATCGATCATGGCAAAATCATTGCTGAAGGTACCCCCCGTGAGCTAATCGAAAAAATGGGCGCCGATGTAATTCGAATTGAAGGCCAGGGTGATAGCGGGCGATTTGAAGAAAAGCTGCGCTCGCTGCCCTTCACCCAGCAGGTTGTTGCCGGCGACAGCCTGATTCAAGTCGGCGTTGACTCTGGCAACCGCCGCCTGGTCGAGGTTATCTCGGCCGCTGGCGACAATGGCTTCCGTATCGAAGATATCTCGGTGGCCAAGCCTAGCCTGGGTGATGTCTTCCTCAAGTATACGGGACGGCAGTTTAGGGATTAGGGATCAGTGGTAAGTGGGCAGTGGACGGTGATCATTGAGAAATGATACGTCCTGCAATACGTTTTTAAAACCATCTAGAGGAGAGAACGAATGAGTGCGGCTTTAACACTTTGGAGCAAACATATGCGCAAGTCGATGTCCAGCCCTGACGAGGCCATCGGCATGTTGATTCAACCCATTTTATGGGTGGTGCTATTTGGCGTGGGCATGGGCAGCATGTTGGGAGCGACCTCTCCGGGCGGAGAGGGTTTTTATACTACTTTTATGCTACCGGGCATTATCGCCCTCACCGCCCTGGGTGGCGCCATTGGCGGCGGAACAGAGTGGCTGAACGAGCGGCTTCAGGGCATCGTGAAAGAGTACCTGGCAGCGCCAATCCCGCGCATGAGCATCTTGCTGGGCAACGCCTTTAGCGCCATGACCAAGAGTTTATTGCAAGCGATCGTGATCATGATCGTCGGCGTTCTCATCGGCGC
>JAHEJP010000074.1:8523-16719 GCA_024638855.1 Chloroflexota bacterium | reverse complement strand
CCCTGGAGGATCTCATCACACGTAAGGCTGAATGGCCGTCCGATAAGAGCGCTCCAATCGTTATTTACTGCGGCAGCGGTCATCGTTCGACCATGGCCATGACCATTCTCTGGTCTTATGGCTACGAGGACGTTCGCAGCCTAAAGGGTGGTTTCGGCGGATGGGTCGAAGCCGGATACCCGGTTATCGAACTCGAGGCAGTGCAATCATAGCCTCGTAACAACCAGGCACTGCCATTGGCCGACGGGCATATCGCAACTAACATTGTAGCCCAGCCCGAAGGGTCACAGCGGGTTATCGAGGCTCTAATCACTCTCTGGTTAGGGCCTCGATTCTTTTTAATTTGTGGTTGCTTTCGATTTTTGTCCGGCGATTGACCCGATCCTATGGATTCCCCCACCGTAATTAACCTGGTTTATGAACCACCAGCAAACCCTACCCACGTCTCTGCCACTCTGGGTCAGATGACTAACCCACTCTCTTTGACAGGTCAATCCCCTTTTCTTGGCTATTGGTAAATTTTCTGTGTTGCCATAGCCAGCACCTACCCGATGTGTTCCAGGTGACAATTTGCTGTGTTTCAAATCCTCTTGAATCGCAACCATCATATTACTAACCGGGACTGTGGCTCTTGTTATCGTCACTTGAATAACGAGTCTGGGAATCTCAGGGTCACAGCATTTTGTGACATGAAGTTAGTAGTCTGTCCAACCGACCCCATATTAAAAAACTAACGGGCATCCAGACACTCCTCTAACTTTCATCACTGCACTCCTTTTGGGAAAGTCAGCTTTGGCTACTTCTATGGTCATTTCAGGAATCTCGCGATCTTACTTGTCAATCTTGTCTGGAAGATCAGTGAACGCAATCCGTGATTAGACAGCAAACAACTGAATGTTATAATCATGCTTGTGATGCAAGTTATATCCGATCACCGGTTAGAATAGTCAGCAATGCACCAGTTCAAGAGGCACAGAACCCTCTGGGGCAGTATCATAACACTTGGCTTTATCCTACTACTGCTCAGTCTCTTCTTGATTTTAAGAGAGAGCCAGCAGCCGGCACCGGCCGCCGTCAGCAAGGGAAGTAGGCTGCTAGAGGATACGGCATCCTGGGAAGCGGCCGTTGATCAGGCAAAGGCCCGCGAGTTGGCTTTGGCCGATCCGCGCGTCGATTCAATCTTGTCGGGCAAGGATTTTGGTTTTCTCAACGCTCTTCCCTTAACCAGCATAGAATCACAACGCTTGTTCGACGGTATGTGCGCGGACGGCGCTTGCGCTCGGGTCAGCTTCTACAACTATTCAGGTGGTGGGACGGTCGAATCCATTGTCAATCTAGATACGGGCCAGGTAGTTGAAAGCACAGTTGATCGTGACGCCCGGCCGGGAGCCAGCCCACAAATTGTGCCTCGAGCGCTGGCTATTGCTGCGGCCGACCCGCGCGTGACCGAGGTGCTCGGCGATGTACGAAAGGCTGAGCCCATCATGGGACCCATGTCCGCATGGCTGATGGATGACGATTGCCGCGAAGATTGGTGCGTGGACCTTACCTTTGCCGCCCCTGATGGCAGCGGCCGTACTTTCCACATATTTGTCAATATGGAGCGGGATGAGGTTGCCCGGGTCTTCTATTCACGATCGCGAGCCATGAGGGATGTTGCGCTGCCGCCCGCCCAGGATCGTACCTGGGATGACGGTTGCCACGAAGAGTACGGCTGGAACGTCTGCTGGGAGATGACGGCCCACGACGGCGTCGAATTCCGCGATGCCACCTATAACGGCGATTTCATCTTCTCCGACATTAAGATCGGCCAGGTTGAAGTCTTTTATCCAAGCTGGCCCGGCGGCTATCGGGACGAGGTCGGTTATGCCGCCTCGGTAGAGCCAGCAGACGGCACCCATGTCACCGATCTGGGCGATGGTTTTGAGGTCCGCCAACTCTTCACCGAATTTCTGACCTGGCCCAATTGTGTTTGCTGCTATCGCTATGAGCAGATCCTCCGCTTTTATGCTGACGGCACCCTGGGCTTGCATTTCATCTCCCACGGCCCTGGCTGTGATGATCCCATGATTTACCGTACCTTCTGGCGCATCGACCTGGACCTTGATGGCCTGAAAAATGAAGAACTGTTGATCTGGGAAGACGGACAGTGGCTTGAGGCCGAGACGGAAATGAGTTTTCCCTTGTTCGAGAATATCTCGCCCGATGGCGAGGTCTTAATCACCGGCGCAGGCGAATACCGTTACAGATGGCTGCCGCTGAAGACGGATCCATTTGGCGATGATGACGGTCAGATGTTTTTGCTCCAGTGGAATGAAAACGAGGGTGAGAGTGAGATTGTGGCCGGTCCGCCCGATTCCTTCTGGCCACCTGGACAGTGGCTAACTGACGAGCCACTGACCGATGAAAACATCGTCGTCTGGTACGTTCCCATTCTACATGGTAAGAAGGGTGATCCATGGTGGTGCGCGCCTGAACCTGCGCCTGACTTTTCCCCGTGTGATGCCGAATTGCGTATCGAGCCCATCGTCGAAGTGGAGCCAACGCCAATGGCCGAATCAGAGCTGACCGGTACAGTAGAAACACCGACAACGGGCACAGTCTCGGTAACTCCTACCCGAACGGTGGAACCGACAGCTTCTCCCACGGCAACCCCCTTGGCCGAGATAACTGCAGGCCCAACTTCGACGCCCCGGCCGGTCGCCGGTGATACCCCAGAGGAAGTTATCGGAAACGGCGGCTGCGACAATTGTCATCTGATTGGCGATATGGGCGAAGCGGGCAAAGTCGGCCCGGATCTGTCATCTATCGGTGTCTTGGCTGCCCAACGAGTGCCAGGCTTGTCTTCTATTGAATACCTGCGCGCGTCCATCGTCGATCCTGAAGCATACATTGCACCTGATTGCCCCAATGCCCCATGCCTGGCGGGCATAATGCCCGGCGACTACGCTCGCCGCTTGACGGCCGGGCAAATCGACACGCTAGTTAACTTTCTGCTTGAACAGAGATCCCCCACTGACTCAGTTAGTGAAGCCGGTACCGACCAGGTCCCTTCGGATGGGATACCACTAGTGGTAGTTGTCCTGATAATTTCCCTCGGCGTTGTCCTTGCGGTGGCTTTGGCGATCTTTTACCTCAAGTTGCCCGGTAACAGTGACGAATCGCAGGAAAGTTGAGCAGGGCGTTCTGTGGGATCCAGCGCCCAAGCTGGTGGCGACAGCGCATCCGGGCAAGCCAGGTTCGCATCCCGCCAAAACTTGAGATCAAGTAAGAAATCGACTAATCAAGCCAGCGAATGCCTTGCTCTCGGCATCTCCAGTGAATATCCTAATCCGCTCAGGTGAGTCAACTCCCAATCCCAGCTCTACCGCTCGCGCGATCTGCTCTTGATCAAAGACCTTGCCATGGCTAACTTGCGGTGTGGTGCCGAATAGGCGCAAGATGGCAACACCGACAGCGTCTATAGCTACCGGATCGTTTCCAGCAATCACTACCGATGGGTGAGCTAGTCTACCGGTAGCCGGCCCACCATCCAAGAATGCGTCGACGCCATCCATGACGATGAGCGAAGGCCTATAGGCCGTGTTAATCTCGGCGATCATATGTCGCTGGTAAGTGGAATCGTGCAGTTCGGACATGAAATTGTGGCTGCTCGCGCCAACAGATCGGGCGACAAAGCCTACCGAGTTCTTCAGTGACAGCGTGAAGTGACCGCCGTAACTGTGCGTTTTGAGATTGCAGGTCTGCACTACGCATTCGCTGTCAAGCAGAATCCTCGGTACAGCAAATCCCGACGACCAGTGGAAATCACTCGACTGTTGTATGACCCACTCTTCTTCATCTAATTCATCAAAGACTAGCGTATCAAAGCCCAACTCATCGGCAAGGCTAAACACGTCCGTTTGCTCTAATACAGCTCGCGTGTTGCCCATTCCACTGCGTTCGCCGACGGTAATCGATCGAGCCCCCATATCATTCATTTCTGTGACCAGCGATCGCATGATGTCTAGGTGGGTTGATGCGGGCGCTGAGTCTGCACTGTTATAGTTTGGCTTTAACAACACACGATTGCCACGAATAGGATTCAGGCCAAAGAGTTCTATCGCCCGTCGCACACCTGCGGCCCGATCGGTTGTTTTGACCAGCGCTATTGTGGCGACAAACGCCTCGGCAGTAGGCGAAACCTGAGGGGAAGCAGTTGGCAAGTCTTCTGTAGGCTGCAGCGGGGTTTGGGTTGGATCGGCGGCCGATGTCGCAGTCGGCCGTAGCGACTGAATCGGGTGAGGTGTGTTTGCGGCCGTTGGCGGGTCTGTCGCAGGAATCTGCCCATTGCTGGTCGCCGTTGGATCGACATCCGGCGCACAACTATTGATGAGCGGTGCCAGCACGATGGCACCTCCAACCAAAGCGAATTGACGACAAAATTCTCGTCGTTTCATCATTAGCATTCCCCAGTTGGATAGCAGTTTTGGGTAATCACTCTAATATAGTAAGCAAAAATGCCTCATTCCACCAGTGTGTTTTGTCATGCATTGCTCCCTGGCAATGCTCGCGGATCGCCTTCCACGGCAGCAACTTGAGAGTTACAGTTGCATCGACAATCGTTAAGCTGGCCCCTCCCATAAGCCGCATTGAATCAAAAAAATGCTACTGGAGCATATAGCCTTGCCTCAAAAATATGTTGCCGCCGCCATGAACAACGGCAAGAAACACACTAACCATCAGCAGACCCCACTTACGTCTCCACCATTCCGGGTCAGATGACTTACCCACTCTGTACGAAATGTTGGCAGAAAGTCCAATAGAGCCCCGGTTGCTGAAACTACCGGGGCCTAATCGGAAATTATCTGACTCAAATACCTGAATTATACGAATATCACTTGCGCGCCCTCGGCTATTTCCAGGAATTCCATGGCCCCAACGATGCCCTCAACCTCTTCGAACAGGTCGTCTTCGGTCAACTTCATCATGTCGGCCGTCATCTTGCAGGCGTATAACTTGCCGCCGGCATCGGCGATCATCTGTAAAAATTCCCGTGGCGGTGGAAAGTCGAGCGCCTCCATTTCTTTCTTCATCATGGAGGTGGCGAAACCGGTCATGCCTGGTAATGCGGACATGAGATTGGGAATGCCCATACCATTGGGCATCTTCATCGATGGATTACCCAGCGGCGTACATTGCAGGTTGTCCATCCTTTTTTCGGTGACCATATCCAGGCCCCAGAAGGTAAAAAATATACTGGCGTCGATGCCTTCCATGAGAGCGGCATTAGCTAACACCATGCCTGGATAAGCCATATCCAACGTACCCTTGGAGCAAATGATGCACAACTTGCGACCATTGCTTTCTTCTTCAAACATGTTTTTCTCTCCGTTATACTTTTATTATTGTTAGGCTTGGAAGCCGGGCGTTCGGTTTTCGCTCAAGCGATCCTCTTCCTTTTATAGTTACAGCCCGGCTTCACTTGCCAACGCTTATATACAACCGGTGGGTTTGCCCAGTCCGGAGACGTAGGCGATCTTCTTGGCTGGTCCTTTGGGGAACAATTTATATAGTTCCTTTGTGGTCACGCCAGCTTCTTTGGAGATGCGACGTAATCCCGGCGCTTCTCCTTGAGATTCGTAATCGGTACGCGAGAAGTCTATGATGGCCCAGTGTTCCTCTGAAAGGTCGATATTTATGTCTGTGGCCAATGCAACCGCCACGTCCTTATCCCACTCACCTGGGTTGGCCATGAAGCCTTCTTCATCGAATTGAATTTCTTTTCCTGCAATTTCTCTTGTCGTCATGACATTCCTCCGAAAATTTTTCCTTTTTCACTAAACTATAAATATTAAAATTCTGCTTCAATTAGCGGAAACTTGACTATCCGATACGGTTCTTAATATATTCAGTGTCTTGGCCAGACCGCGTCTCACGGCCGGGTCGTTTAACTGCCGCAGCAAATATCTCATCGAGACATTTTCGGGCACTCCATCCTCTCGCATGACGTTGGCCGAGGAGCTTAATAAGGTCATGATCTCCGGCTGAGTCATTTCTTTCACCGTCTGCAATATCAAGACGACGTTTTCACCTAGCTGTCGAATATCATCCTCAGTGAAGTTGGTAACGACTTCATCCATGATATCCATACCACCTTGAAGAAAAGCGAAGTATCCTTTGCGTTCCATCTCATCCAGTCGGGTCATCACCGTCAAAAAAATGCCGTCCGATAAAGGTCCAAACTCTCGGGTTAGGTCACTCAGGCTTTCAAGTTGGTCGAGCATCTGCTCAATATTTCGCGTATTACGAACCAGACGCTTGGTTACCCGTATAATGTCCTCTAACTGGACGTAACCCTCGATTTCGTCGAGTTGCCGGACGGACAATTGATACACTTCGCCGGCGACAGGCATAAGATCATTCTTGAGTTCGTCCCACTCCTGGCGACGGCGTCGTTCGAGCCGGGCTTCTTCAGCCAGAAAGGCTACTTGCTCTGTTAAGGCGTCGACTTTCTGGTTGAGTTCAGCGATTGCCTGGCCATTCATTACTTGTTCCATCGACGACCTCCTAACTCCACTTACCGGCCATAGTCATTTGGGCAGTAATGGGCATCTCTTTGCCTTTCAGCAGGATATTCCAGTACATCCAACGAAACATCACTTTACCCCAGTGGTTCATCTCGGACTCCTGTAACAAAGAGAAGGGCCCGATCCCAGGCAATGGGTATTTGCCAGGTAAAGGTTCAACATCATAATTGAAGTCGATCAGGATACCTTTGCCGAAGCCTGACTCGATGAAACAGTTGGCATGGCCGTCGAACTGCTCCAGCATCGGCAAGCCTTCGATGTATCGCAGGAAGTTTTCAACAAACACCTCTACGGCGAAATGAGCTACCGAACCAGCTTTCGAAGTGGGTAAGGCTGCAGCGTCGCCCAGGGCAAAAATGTTGTCATGCTTGGTCGAGAGAAATGTGTGTTTATCTACAGGCACGTGATTTAACTCATCGCCCAATCCTGATCGAGCGATGACATCAGCGCCCATATTAACTGGCACCGTTACCAAAAGATCGTAATTGACTTCTTCCTCGTCATAGGAGACCAAAAGCTTTTGATCAGGTTCTACCCGCTCGGCATAGAAATCGGTCACCAGATTAATGTTCTTATTTTCCAAAGTGCTGCCCAGGAGACCAGCAGCCCGAGGCTTGGTGAATGCGCCGGACAATGGTGTGACCAGGGTTAAATCCACTTTGTCGCGCATTTGCTTCTCGTGAAAGAACCAGTCGGCCAGGAAAATAAATTCCAGGGGCGCGACCGGGCATTTGTAAGGCAGTTCCATGATATTGACTACCATATGGCCGCCTTCCCATGTCCGCAATTTCTTTGCCAGCGCAGAAGCCCCGTCAAAAGTGTAAAAATCGTGGATCGATTGGCGCCATTCAGCTTCATTTAACCCCGGAGTCTCATCAGGCCGGGGATGGGTGCCGGTGGCGATAATCAGGTAGTCGTAATAGAGATAACGATCGTCCTTGGCGATCTTGACCCGGTTTTCTTCCGGCTCAATCAGCTCGATATCAGACAAAATCATCTCCACGCCAGGTGGGATGAAGTCCCGCTTGGGTTTGATGACATCATTCTCGCCATAGATCCCGAAGGGGATGAAGAGGAAACCCGGTTGATAGTAATGGGTTTCATCCTTATCAACAATGGTGATGGTCCATTCCTCGCGGCTGAGAATATGACTCAGTTTATTTGCTACCATAGTTCCGGCCGTTCCGGAACCTAAGATCAATAATTTTTTCATCAACTTTCTCCTTTAAAGTTCGGTCAAATCGGCAATGGCTGCCAACCGTCCGACGAATGTCTTCCGTTCATTTACAATATGAGCCACGATATTGGCGATGCGCTGGAGATAAGCCAATACGCGCTGCTTTTCTTTATTATTAAGGAAGAACACTTCCTCTACATATGGCAGCAAAGAAGAAGACTCTAGCTCGAACTCCGCGGCCATTTCATTAATATCATCTCTATTAGGAGGCCAATTCTCGGGTGCTACACAACCAGCGACCACCATGCCTTTCAATTCTGGACCTATGGGAATGAGCGCCCGGGCGCACATTAGACCCAGGGAGCTGAGGCTAAACTGGGGTTCCAAATCAATGGCTGTTGCCAGGCCTTGCCAGCTCTGAATACACTTTTGCATGGCCTGGGGTTCCTT
>JAHEJP010000074.1:0-8423 GCA_024638855.1 Chloroflexota bacterium | reverse complement strand
CAATTCTTCAGCGACTTCCTGGTCGGCCGGGTCGGTCAGGTGGCTGGCCGAACGGTAAAATTGGATGCCTTGAGTTACCTCCATACCCTGGATGTACAGGTGCGGCCAATGGGCAATGCGATCATCCACGTTGACCAAATTGTGCTGCAACAATTCACTCAATAGATCATTTGAAAGGTGATTCATGGAGCACGCTCCTTTGCTAAATCGTTTCACGATTCATGGATCGACAGATCATCGACAACAGAATCGTTAAACATTGAGTAAATGGAGATCGCCTAATGATAAACTTGATAAACAAACCCCGTTTACGGTTGAATGGATTGTGGCAAGTTGGGCCTGGTATAAGGGTAATATGAATGTTGGCCCAGGCCCCTTCCACCAAGCTGAGGTCGTATCACTGTCGGCCCTGGCAAAATCAAGTGAATCTCAACTAAGTGCCTTTTCCATTTGAGCGGCCAAGGCAAGCAATCTTTTACCTAAAAAGGGCATATCCGTGGTGGAAAAGCAGTGGAAATCCAGGTCGAGGCACCCAACTTAACTCGCTAATCAAAAGCTGGCGAAAAAGTCTATCACCAACCAACGGCCGCGCCATCTTTTCTGGGATCGCTGCCAGCGATGAGCACGCCACTTTCCGGATCGCGAACGATGATCTGCCCACCTCCATAAGAGACGGCTTCGGCCTGCCCAGCTTCAACGATTTCGTGTCCCCGTTTAACCAAACCGGCTCGAATTCTTTCTGATACCGCCTTTTCCAAAGCTAACTTATTACCGCCCAGACAACGAAAACGAGGCGCATCTAATGCCGCCTGGGGCGCCAGCCCAAAATCGACCAGATTCACCCCGATTTGCAAATGACCTTGAGGTTGCATGAAACCGCCCATCACGCCAAAGATAGCCCACGGCCGCTCTTCACAGCTAATGAAACCTGGGATGATGGTATGATAAGGACGCTTTCCCGGCGCGACCTGGTTTGGATGCCCGGGCTCCAATGTGAAATTAGCCCCGCGGTTGTGCAGCTGGATGCCTGTCCGCCCGGCCGTTATTCCGCTACCAAATCCAGCGTACAAACTCTGAATCCAACTGACCATATTTCCTTTGTTGTCTACCACAGCCAAGTAAACTGTATCTCCACCTGAAGGCGGCTCGCCTGGACCGAACAACTGCGCTTGCTGATCTGAAATCAGCCGCCGCCGGTTAGCCAGGTAATCGTCGCCCAACAAACCTGCTACCGGCACAGCAGCCTGCCGGGGATCGGCTATGTAAGCCTCCGCATCGGCGAAGGCCAGCTTCATCGCTTCAATCAAAACATGCCAAGTAGCGGCCGGTTCCAGGGCCATGGATAGTAGATCAAATCCTCCCACAAGTTTCAAGGCCATCAGCGCCGCCAATCCCTGCCCATTTGGCGGCAACTCGTGGAACGTGTAACCGTGACGGTACTCGGTAGATATTGGCTCTACCCATTCTGCGCGATAACCTGCCAGGTCCGTCTCATCTAGTACTCCGCCGGCCTCCTGGACGCAGGCGACTATCTGCCGGCCGATCTCGCCCAGGTAAAAGGCATCTATCCCTTGCTCAACCAGGGTCTCGAACGTGCTGGCGATTTCCGGATTTTGGAAGATTTCAGCCGTTCGCGGCGCTCGCCCACCGGGTAACCATATCCGTCGACCGTCAGGATTGCCCGCCAATAAACCTGTTGATGCTTGCCACTGTGCTGCTATCAACTCGCTGACCGGAAATCCTTCCCGGGCATATAGGATAGCGGGTTCCAGCACTTCTCGGAGACTCATCGAACCATAGCGCTGCAATGCCATTTGCCAGCCGCGCAGGCTACCAGGTACCGTCACCGTAAACGGGCCGCGTTCCGGCATCGTTGTAAATCCATGCCTATCTAACAATTCTGGCGTGAGCCGGGAAGGAGCAGGGCCACTGGCATTCAAACCCACCAGTTTTCCCTCTTTAGCACTCCATATCAAGGCAAATGCATCACCACCGATACCGGTAGAACAGGGTTCCAAGACACAAAGCGCGGCCGCGGCAGCCACGGCCGCGTCGATGGCGTTACCGCCGGCTTTCAATGTATCTAATCCAATATTAGCCGCCAATGGCTGGCTCGTAGCCACCATGCCTTTCGCCGCGATAACATTAGACCGGCGACTGCTGAAAGGATTCTTCTGAAAATCCATAATCGTTCCTTACTGAGTGTGTATGCCAAGATCTATAAGAAAGGATGCCGGTTTCTCGAAAACAGGCATCACGAATCAGGTAAATCCACCCTATCTTGGCTTATTTTTGGACCGGCATCAAAAAGCACCAAGTAGGGCAAGATCTCTAGGCGCAGATCCTACCGTAGAATAACAAAGTAAACAGCCTTAAACATCTCAGTTGCCTTTTGTTTCACTCCTGGCTATTCTAGCCACCTATGAACCCAATACATTGGACCTTCGACAAGATGTATCCGGCCATTCGCTTCGTTTACGAGCGGGTACAAGGGCATGATTGGTTTGACCAAATGACGACCCAGATTTGGATGGGCGGCGCGCCAACGTATGGGCGGGACTACGATTACTTATTGGAAACAGGCATTAAGGCCGTGGTTGATGTTCGAGAGGAACGAGAAGACGACCGCCAAATATTTTCACAGAACAACATCGACTACTTAAAGTTAAAGGTACTGGATGTCATGGTGCCCTCGGCCGAGCAATTAGACCAGGGCACGAACTTTATTCACCAACATGTGGAAGCCGGTGATAAGGTATTGATTCACTGTGCCAAAGGCCGCGGCCGTTCGGCTACTATGATGGCCGCCTACTTGATGCGCTACGAAAATTTGAGTTTTGATGAAGCCCGCCAGTTGATGGTCTCGAAACGTTCGCTAGTAAATATTCAGGGCCGGCACCAGCGAGTCTTGGAGGAGTGGATCAAACAATATCGGCAACCGGCAAATGTGTCAGAAACGCATGTCGAGTAGTGACTCTGACTTCCGTTTAATACCTAAAGAATATGGCTAAAAGCAAAATCACGCCCGTCCGTCAACAGTACCTGGAAATCAAACGCCAATATCCTGACGCCATCGTATTTTTCAGGCTCGGCGACTTTTACGAAACCTTCGACGGCGATGCCGAAGTCGCAGCGAGCGAGCTTGACCTTGTCTTGACCGGCCGCAACGTAGGCAAAGATCAGCGGGTGCCTATGGCTGGTGTTCCCCACCATGCAGCCGAAGGTTATATCGCCAAGTTGATCGAGAAGGGTTATAAGGTCGCCCTCTGTGAACAAATCGGCACCGAAACCATAAATGGTATCATGCCCAGAGACGTCACCCGTCTCTTCACGGCCGGCACGGTGATCGAGCCAGGAATGCTCGACGCCGGCCGCAATAATTACCTGGCGGCCGTGGCCACCGATGGCGAACGGGCTGGTTTGGCCTATGCCGACGTGACCACCGGTGAATTTGCCACGGTTCAACTCGCCTCCCGGCGTTCGTTGGCTGAGGAATTGGCCCGCCTCCGGCCGGCCGAACTACTCCTTCCCGACGACGAGCTTAGCCTGGGCGAAGCTGCGACCAATGCCCGGGCCATTACTCACTGGCCAAGTTGGCGATTTGAGGAAGGCAACGCCCGCCAGACCTTATTAGTCCATTTCAGCGTCAGCACTTTGGCCGGCTATGGTTGTGAAGGAAAACCATTGGCCGTGCGCGCCGCCGGCGCCATCATCTCTTATCTACAAGAGACTCAAAAAGGAGCGGTTCGCCAGATCCAACGCCTGGCCACCTATAGTGCCGAACGTTATATGGCGCTCGACAATGCGTCCCGGCGGAATCTTGAATTGACCGAGGCTTTGAACGGTGACGATAAGAATACTCTCTTTGGCATCTTAGACGCCTCGGTTACCGCCATGGGCAAACGCCTGCTACGCGATTGGATCTCCCGACCATTGCTCGACCTGCCTGGAATAAACGGTCGATTGGACCAGGTCGAATTGTTCTTTGACGATGGCCTACAGCGAGCCGAATTACGCTCTTGCTTGAAGAGCATGCCCGATCTCGAACGGCTGACCAACCGTGCAGTCAGCGGCAAGGCTTCGCCAAGGGAATTGCAAAATATCGGCCATGCTCTGGCTCTCATTCCGGAGATCCAAAACCTGATCACCGCCAGTAGCCAAACGGCTGTCCCTGGCGGAGACGAACCATCCCCCCACCCTCTAACCACTTTAATCGAACAGCTAGATCCATGCCCTGAGACGGCCAACCTGATATCCCAGGCTATTGTTGATGATGCCCCGGTAAACTTGAACAAAACAGGCGTAATCAGGCCTGGGTTTTCGGCTGAGTTAGATGGCGTGATGAACTCTTCGTCTCATGCCCGGGAATGGGTGGCCGAGTTGGAGCCGCGCGAACGGAAGCGGACCGGCATCTCTTCATTGAAAGTTGGATTCAATAGAGTTTTTGGCTACTATATTGAGTTGACCAAGGCCAACAGCCATATGGCCCCTGATGATTACATTCGCAAACAAACGCTCACCAATGCAGAGCGCTACATCACCCCAGAGCTCAAAGAATACGAGACGCTTATCTTAAATGCCGAGGAGCGAATCCTGGAAATCGAGCGTCGCCTGTTCGCCGAAGTGTGCCGGAAAGTTGGTTCAGCCTCGGGCCGGATGTTGCCGGCCGCTCAGGCAGTGGCTCGACTGGACGTCACATCCGCATTAGCTCAGGTCGCGGCCAACAATGATTACATCAGGCCGCAACTGAGCGAGGATGGCGCCCTAGATATCCACGATGGTCGCCATCCGGTAGTCGAAAGAGCCCAAACTCTGGATCGTTTCGTGCCTAATGGCTGCCATTTTGATAGCGGCGAACGGATCCAGATCATCACTGGTCCAAATATGTCGGGTAAGAGCACCTACTTGCGCCAGGTGGCCCTGATAACCTTAATGGCTCAAGTCGGCAGTTTTGTCCCTGCCCGGAAAGCTCGAATCGGTCTTACCGATCGGATATTTACCCGCATTGGCGCCCATGATGAGCTTCACGCCGGCCGGTCCACCTTCATGGTGGAAATGGTGGAAACGGCCGAGATCTTAAATCATGCCAGCGGTCGCTCCTTGTTGATTCTGGATGAAATCGGCCGGGGCACCAGCACTTATGACGGTCTGTCCATCGCCTGGGCTATCGTCGAATATTTACACAACCATCCTCGCCTCAAGCCGCGCACGCTATTCGCCACTCATTACCATGAGTTAACCGGCTTGGCTGATTTCTTGCCCCTGCTGGCAAATTACAATGTCGCCGTGGCTGAAGAAGGCGATCAGGTCGTCTTTCTGCACCAGATCGTTCCCGGCGGCGCCGATCGAAGCTATGGCATCCATGTGGCCCAGTTAGCCGGTTTGCCGCGCGATGTCATCAACCGGGCAAACGAGGTTCTGGTCGATCTTGAGAAACACGCCCCAACAGCGGCCGTCGAGCCCAGCCATCTCAAACCTGCCCAGCAGATCGCCCTATTTCCCGAAACCAGCCCCGTTATCGAGGAATTGCAGGAACTGGACGTCACTGCCATGACTCCCCTGGAAGCCATCAACAAACTTTATGAATGGAAACGCCGCTACACCGGTGAACTATAGCCTGAACTCGGCCAAGCGAACCCAAATGCCATTCAATCTGTAAACTTCGATTCTTATCGAGCGAGCAACCTTCACTTTATCGAGCGTGGTGAGAGATGCCTTTCAACCACTATCCGGTAAAAGAAAACCCCGTAGGTCATGAAGACCTACGGGGTCAAGTACTTAGGCGAATCTAACTACGACTGTCATTCCAGGGTCTTACTGGATTGCGTCATCACCCCAATAATCCGGCATGAAGTTGCCCTTACCCTTCAGGCCGTTAATGTCCTGGGTATTCATGGCATATTGCAGCACGGCGTAGGCCACCGCATCTGAATTGGTGTCATAAGCCTCGAGATTGATGTTGGCGAAGGTGTCGCAGGCCAGGTGGTAACAAGGATCGTATTGGTCACCGGCCGTACCGCCCCAAAGAGCAGCTTCCTCGGCCGTCTTGATACCTTCAGCCCCGGTGAATAGACCACCGGATGGAATTCCAACGGCGATGAAGGGACCATAATCCGAACGACCGGAGAAATCAGTTCCCTTGAACGGTTTATCCGCCACCTCGGTATAGTACTTCTCGAACAGCTTCTCTATCTGGGCCGAACCCTCAGGGCCAGGACCAGCGCCCACGCCATCCGAATCATCACCATCGTAGATGAAGAACACATGGTTCGGCGAACCGATCATGTCAAAGTTGAGGTATAAAGTAATCTGATCTATCTCTTCTGGAGATAGATTGTTGACATAATAGGTGGAACCAACCAGGCCTGATTCTTCGGCGCCCCACCAGGCAAAGCGAACCTGATTACGAGGCTTGACCTTGGCCATCTGCTCGGCAACCTCGAGGATCGCCGCGCTACCGGAACCATTGTCCTGAATACCCGGGCCAGCATTGACAGAATCCAGGTGTGCACCAGCCATGATCACATTGTTCGGATCGCCGTCCTTACTCTCGGCTAGAACATTGGATGTCGTCGCTGTACCACGGAAGGTATCGGTCTTCAATCGCATAATCAAACCCTCAGGCACAAGAGCAGCCAATTGCTGGCCAACATCAAGTGTCACGGATGTGACCGAAATATCCAGCGTGAAAGTACTGCTCAGTGTACCATTTAGCGTGCCTGGAATGTTATTGTAAATTACCACGCCCGATGCTCCTGCATTGAAGGCATTGGTTGCTTTTAGAGCGAAGGTGCATGCGCCCCGGCTGATTAAGGCGATGTTGCCAACTGGAAAACCGGTAAAATCAGTGGCATCACAGCCAGTGATTGCCGACACCGTACTCACCGATGCAGTAACGTCGCCGCTTCCCGAATAGGACATGATGTTATTGACGATCGGTCCAGCGGGCGACGGCGATACTTGCTCGAGCACACTTGGTGAAAGCGTGATGAAAGTCTGGAACTGGAATTCCTGGACGGTTACATTGTACCCAGCAGCCTCCATCCTTTGGGCGACATACTCGGCCGATTGGTCGTATCCAGGTGTGCCAGAAGTGCGGATGCCATTATTGGCATCGGCGATGGCCTGAAATGCTTCTTGATGTTCGCGCACGCCATCGATGGTGACACATTCCAGCAGCTTCGCATGGGTGTTATTAACCCGGCTACCGCAGGACGCTTCTCCGGCAGAGGCTATCTGGACCGCGACCAACATGATGGCTACGGTCATCAAGGCTAACAAAATGGTGAATTTTTTTCGCTTCATGGAAATAATCCTCCTGTTGGATTACTTTGATTCGGCCAGGCAACATCGTGCCTGCCGATCTTAATGCGGCTAAGCTACCCTCAATCCCGGGTGCAAAACGGGAATGATGGCTTTTAACCATTGCCAAATCTACATGGGAAACTTTAACAATTGTGCTAAATCAACAAATCAAGGGCACCTCCTTCACCATGCAAGCGCGTTGACTTCCAGGCTTAAGTCCGGCATGAAACAATGCCTTTCCTAGAACCAGTCCGAAAGTCTGAAGCGGCCGAGGAAACAGAACGTGATTTGTTCCTGGATAAAAAGCCCAGTCGCGCCAAATGAGATGAATTACCGGGATCAATGATTGGGTCCGGGTCCAGGGTATAGAGCAAGGACAAAAGACGTTTGAACCCTGGCTTCTCCCGCTATTCTCCTGTTATGCAAGGTAAATAGGATTATGATGATGATGCACGAATTGTCAAGCATTTCATCAATATCTATCAAATGTCTTTTGTTTAGGCTATATAAACCTAATTCGCCCGGTAAAGATGTACATCTCTTTGAGGGAATGGAATGCTAATACCTTCGGCGTCGAAGCGCAGCTTTACCTGTTCGGTGACTGCAAAACTCACGTTAGGGGCATCTTTCACCGCCACGTAGGGCAAGGCAGTCAGGTTGACGCTGTTGTCACCTAACTCCTTCACAGCGACGACGGCCGGGGGATCCAGGGCGATACGATCCTCTGCTGTGATGATATCCTCCAAGATGCGTTTGGCTTTCAGCAAATCATCACCATAGCCAATCCCGAAAACCAGGTCCAACCGTATGAACGGCGTATCGGAATAATTGGTGATATTGCCACCAATGACGTCCTTGTTAGGCAGAAAAATAAGCTTATTGTCCCTGGTAGTCAAAGTCGTATGAAATAGGCGGATATCGGTCACAAAACCATCCTCGTCGGCCGTTTCCACATAATCGCCAACCCGGAAGGGCCGCAAGGCCACGATAGTCACCCCCGATGCCAGGTTGGCAATAAAATCCTGTAAGGCAAAGCCAATGGCCAGGGTCGCCGCGCCTAAGATGGCCACGAGGCTCGAAGTCGGGAAGCCCACTATGCCCAGAGCCAACACGAAAAG
>JAHEJP010000414.1 GCA_024638855.1 Chloroflexota bacterium | reverse complement strand
CCCGGCTGCCCACGCACTGCAGGAAGGCGATGCGCTTGGGGCTGGCGCTGTCTGACGGCCGTTGGACGTGCCCGTTGGTCGGGCCGCTGGCCGATAACAAGCGCTCATATTGCAAGGAAGTAACCACATTCGGATAGCGGCCCAAACCAAATTCTTCGGAAAGCTGGGCGTTATAAATCTGGTAGCCTGGGGCCAGGATCATGGCTCCCACTTCGATTTCCGAATGTCTTTCTATGTCGTCATGGTTGATGGCGTCGACGCCGCAGGCGAAAGTGCAGCTCATACACTCGGAACAGATGCCGCAGGCTAGGCAGCGGGCCGCTTCACCTTGTGCGCTCTGATCGTCATAACCCCCTTCCACTTCCACGAAGTTATGGATGCGCTCCTGGACCGGCACTTCGGGCAAAGGTATCCGGGATTGGCGCTTAATCTCACCCCGGGCCATTCGAAATTGAATCTCTGGCTTCGACATGTGAACCACCGGTAGCGCCGGCTTACGCGGCGGTTCCAGGTGTTCTCCTTCCAGGTAGCGGATGATGGAGCGAGCGGCCGTGTGCCCACTATCCACCGCTTCGATCACGAAAGAAGTGCCCGAGACGCTATCACCGGCGGCAAAAACGCCTTCCCGAGTCGCCGCCAGCGTATTGGGATTAACGGCAATGGTCTGCTTACCGGTCAGGCCCACCCCGGCGTCATCCGGAATGAAAGCCAAGCCGGCCCGTTGGCCGACGGAAAAGATGACCGTATCGCAGGGGATAGTGTGTCTTGAATCAGGCACTTTCTCCAGGTGCAGGTGGCCCATTTCGTCGAAATGGAAAGATGATACCCGCTGGCAATCCAGGCCTTGGACTCGGCCGTCTTGATCGCCCAAGATTTCTTCGAATGATAGGCCGGCATGAACGATCACACCCTCGGCCTCGGCCGCTTCCACTTCCCATTGGTGGGCCGGCATCGTCTCTCGGCTTTCTAGGCAGGCCAGGTGGACTTTCTTGCCCAGGCGAATCGCACTGCGGGCGCAGTCGATGGCCACATTACCGCCGCCAAGCACCAATACCTGCTCGCCCAGAGGCGTGGCCGTGCCATCCGCGTACTTGCCCAAACGTACATCGCGTAAGAAATGTGTGTTGATCAGCACGCCGTTGAGGTCGGCTCCTGGGATCGGCAGGCGAATCCCTTCATGCGCACCCACGGAAATGAGCACGGCTTCATAGCCCTGCTCGAACAAATCATCCAGATCATCAACCCGGTGGTTTAAGCGCAAATCCACACCCAGATCAACGATATCCTGGACTTCCCGTTCGATGATCTCGGCCGGCAGCCGATATTCGGGCACGCCTAATCGCAACATGCCGCCAGCTACAGGCATCGCCTCGAAAACAGTCACCCCATAACCCGCCAGAACCAAATCCTGGGCGGCCGTCAGGCCACAAGGTCCGGCGCCAATGATGGCGATCCGTTCCTCCTTTATTGCAGCGATTAGCTCGACATCTTCGCGTGGTTCAGCGTACACTTTATCTGTAACGAATCGTTTCAAAGCCCGGATATTGATCGCCTCGTCTACCAGTCCCCGGTTGCAAGCATCCTCACAGCGGTGGTTACAAATCCGGCCGCAAATCCCCGGAAAGGGATTGTCTATCTTGATCACCCGCAAAGCGTCTTGCCAGCGACCTTCGCGGATCAGGGCGATATAACCCTGGGCGCGCTGGCCTGCAGGGCAGGCGTCCCGGCAGGGGGCGATACCCTGCTTCTCAATGGCATAAGCATTGGGCACGGCCTGAGGATAAAGCTTGAAGGCGGCCCGCCGTGGCGATAGCCCCTCGTTAAACAGATCGGGAATGATCACCGGGCACACCTTGGCGCAATCACCGCAAGCGACGCATTTCTCTATATCGATATAGCGGGGCTTATGGCGTAGCTGCACCCGGAAATGCCCGGCCTGGCCGGAAATATTCTGGACCTCGGCGTTGGTCAAAATCTCGATATTTGGGTGCCGACCGGCTTCCACTAATTTGGGCGAAATCGTGCACATGGCGCAATCATTGGTTGGAAAGGTCTTATCCAACTGCGCCATCTTGCCGCCGATGGCCGATTTTGACTCCACCAAATAAACTTTGAAGCCCTGGTCGGCCAGGTCGAGCGAGGCTTGCATACCCGCAATGCCACCGCCGACCACCATCGTTGCCCCGATTGGTTTCCGTTGATCTGTTTTATTTTGACCGTTGATCATCATCCACCTTATCCGGTGTGGCAGGCGGCGGTCGGTCCTGAGATTGAGCTAAATATCCGACCTCAATCCCCGTTCGCGACGCCATCGTTCGCAATGCCATCGTTCGCAATGCCATCTCCAGGCGACTTATCTAATCTCCTGCCACGAAAACCAACATCCTCATCGATAATGATTAGTTCTGGTCTCTTACTCTGCTCTTGTCCGTTCGACGACGTTTTCAGTGGATTCGGACCCAGCTTACGAATTCGTTCGGTCATCGTGTGAGCTGCGGCGGCAAATGTCTGAGCCTGGCTACCAGACATGAAAAACATTCCCAGTCGCTCGCCTTCAAGCCCAACCTCTTCCACTATCTCTCGCGCCCGTTGCACCCGGGCTCGGCCGCGCTCGTTGCCCCTTACATGATGGCAGTTGCCGATGGGACAGGCCACGATATAAACGCCGTCTGCACCTTGTTCAAATGCCTCCAGCACGTAGCGAATATCGGTCTTGCCCGTACAAGGCAGCCTCACAAATTTCACATTAGCCGGATATTGAACCCGCATGGCTCCGGCCGTGTCGGCCGCCATAAATCCACAGTAGATGCAGTAAAAAGCGGTTATCTGTGGTTCAAAATTCTCGTCGCTATGTCGATTGTCCATAAAACGATAACCAATTAAGTTTCTTGTTTTTATGAAGTTTCACCCAACTTCGCGCTCTAGCATAATGAAGAAAAATGTGTGAAACTTTGAATTGCCACGGCTCTTCGATCATGTTTTTTCTCAGAAATTGAGCCGTTGCATCTAGTTACTTTGCCAGCTGCCCAAACCGCCGATCTCCCTTAACAATATCTGGTCGTCGGTGTAATTGATGAGCTGGATCGCATTGGCCGGGCATTCCCCGGTACAGGTACCACAACCCTGGCACTGGGCCGGATCGATATAGGCCGCCCCGCCCAATCCGCCGACCCCGTTCCGGCCTTCTAGCTCGATTACCTGGGGTATTTCAAACGGGCAGGTACGGGTGCAGGTCAGGCAGCCGACGCATTTGAGGGGATCGACCTCGGCCACCACCCCACCCAGATGCAGAGTCCCCTGGGAAAGCAAGGTCAATGCCCGGGCGGCCGCCGCCAAAGCGTGGCTGCTGCTCTCCTCAATGAATTTGGGATAGTGGGCCATGCCGGCCAGGAAAATACCCTCGCGCATGAAGTCCATCGGCCGCAGTTTCATCTGCGCCTCTGCGAAAAACCCCTCGGTGGAGAGCGGAATACGCAATAACTCCGCCAACGCCTGGGTGCCTCTTGCCGGGGCAATTGACATGCTCAACGGCACCAGATCGGCCGGTAAAGTCATGACGCGATCCAGGGATAAATCTCGTACACGCACCACCAGTCTATTTCCCTGGACAGTGATCTCCGGCGGCTCGTCATCAGTATAGCGAACGAACACCACCCCTAATCGCCGCGCTTCGGTGTAATACTTCTCCCGGAAACCGTAAGTCACGATATTCTTGTACAGTACCGTGACCCGGCAATTCGGATTGAACAATTTGATGCGGATGGCGTTCTTCATGGTGTTGGTACAGCACACCCGCGAGCAATATTCCATCATGCCCTCAGGCTGCACGCACTGGACCATCACCACATCTTTCAGGGCAGCGATCTCCTCTGGATGGTGGACGACTTTCTCCTCCAAATCACCTTGAGCGATGACCCCTGGTACGTTCAACCAGCGGTGCTGGCGCGTCTCTCGCCCCCCTGTGGCGACGATGGTCACGCCATGTTCAATCCGGAAGATTTCGTTGCTTCCATCTGGATAAGTGGTCCGAAGATTGGCCCAAAAACGGCCGACATGCCCGCCATGCTTCACGACTTCAGTCCGGGTATAGGCAGCAATGCGCTGGTGGGCTCGAACCCGGTTGACCAGGTCCCGGCCCAAGCGGCGCGGATTGTCCCCTTCGGCCACGTAATACATGTTCTGCAAATGGCCGCCGAAGACCTCCGTCCTTTCCACCAGGTGCACATCGTAGCCGCTATCGGCAATAGCCAAGGCGGCCGTCATGCCCGATAATCCGCCGCCAATGATGAGAGCCGATCGCTGAGTCTTGAACTCTACCTTATGGACGGCTTGGGCTGCCACTACTCGGCCGGCAGCGACCCGCATTAATTCCCGAGCTTTTTGATTCGCCAATGGCAATTGCCGTTGGTGGACATAGCTGCATTGATCGCGCAGGTTGACTAGCTCCATCAAGTAAGGATTCAGGCCGGCATTACGCACCATGCGTTGGAATAACG
>JAHEJP010000413.1 GCA_024638855.1 Chloroflexota bacterium | reverse complement strand
CCAGTTTAAAGCCAACTTCATCGACATCAAAACCCCGTTCGTTTACGACATCTTTTGTAATCTCCAAGGGCAAACCGTGAGTAGCATACAGGTCAAAGGCCATTTCGCCCGGCAATATTTGATGCTGTCGATGGTGCATATCTATAAGGACTGTTTCCAGTTGAGCAAGCGCGCCGTCCAAAGTACGAGCAAATCGCCTTTCTTCAACGGTAATTGTATGCTTGATATGTTCCTGATTGATCTTAACTTCCGGGTAAACCTCAGCCATCTGATCGATATAAACTTGGGCGATCTCTGACAAAAACGGCTCGCCGAAACCCATTGCACGGCCGAAACGGGCTGCCCGGCGAATGATCATGCGTAGTACATATCCACGACCGACATTTCCGGGTAAGACACCATCGGCAATGAGAAATGTCGCTGCCCTACCATGATCGGCGATGACCCGGTAATTCACAAAATGATTGCTTCTTTCGTCTTCTGAGTCGCCAATCAACTCCTGTATTCGGTTCATTGCGGGTTCGAATAGGTCGGTCTCGTAGTTAATAGGCTTCTGTTCTATCACGGCCGTTATTCTTTCCAGACCCATGCCGGTATCTACGCCTGGGCTAGGTAAAGGCAATCGCGTCCCATCTTCGGCCTGATCAAATTGCATGAAGACCAAATTCCATATCTCTAGCCAACGACCACAATCATTGTCTAAAAACACGCTACAGTCCGGCTCATCACAGGTGCAATATCCTGGTCCCCAATCATAATGAATCTCGCTGGTTGGCCCACACGGTCCAACATCTCCCATCATCCAAAAATTGGTCTTGTCGCCCATTCTCAGGACACGTTCTGGTGAAACCCCAACTTTATTGATCCAGATATCATAAGCAGCATCATCATCCTCGTGAACGGTATACCACAATCTTTCTTCAGGAATTTCACACACTTTGGTCATGAATGTGAATGCGAATTGAATTGCTCCTTCTTTGAAGTAATCTCCAAAAGAAAAATTGCCGAGCATTTCAAAGAAGGTGTGATGTCGAGGTGACGGACCAACGTTTTCCAAATCATTGTGTTTGCCTTGCACTCGCATGCATTTTTGAGAAGAGGTAGCCCTCGGATAGGCTCGTTGTTCTTTGCCAAGAAATGCATCAACAAACTGATTCATACCCGCATTGGTAAAAAGCAAAGTTGGATTATCGTAAACAGGCAGGGGCGAACTGTTCACTACTTCATGTCCCATTTCCTGAAAATATTCTAAAAACGCTTGCCGCACCTCTGCGCTGTTGCTCGGTTTCATGTCTTTCCTCTGTGGATTCGTATTGGTGAAGGCGATTGTACGGTAGCCAATGGGG
The DNA here is from genome assembly GCA_024638855.1 of Chloroflexota bacterium. Lineage (GTDB taxonomy): Bacteria > Chloroflexota > Anaerolineae > Promineifilales > Promineifilaceae > UBA11865. Next base: position 3,174 of record JAHEJP010000413.1, on the reverse strand, counting down.
TGTGTCAATGACCGCTCACAGGTGAACAACAGCTAAAAAACCTCTAGCAAATATGAGCAAATTTCACTTTTTTCGGATATCATCTCTTTCAAGGGAGTACTAGTAACGTGGTATAATCCCGACGGGAGAAAAACGTGAGAAGGCAATTCGTTACGATCGGAATTACAACTGCCAGTTTATCGGCGGTTTCACTTTTCTGGTTATTGCTTGCAGTTTTATTACCGCAAAGCAATTCGACCGCATTAGAAATGGAATCCTCGTCATTCTCTATGGCTCCAGTCTCGGAAGATTACTTTACCATCTATCCACTGCGTCAAGGTCAATTTACCTCGGCCGGTATTGACACAACTTTCAGCATACCTATTCGCAATAATGGCGCTGTTATTTCTGACATTTATGAGGTTGAAGTTAGCACAACTTGGTCAATCGAACTTTACGGACCTGATGGCTTCACCCCCTTATCCGATACCAATAACAACGGCACGAAAGATACAGGCATTATTTACCACGGTCAGACCTTCGAATTGATCACCGTGATTGACACGCCATCGTGGGCCGATGCTGGCGACGATAGTCGAACAGATATCAATATTTCCTCTACAATTAGCCCAACAATTAGTGAAACTGCGATTTTACAGGTCGCCATTCCAGCACCTTTTGTTCAGGGTTTCAGAGATCACGCCGACGACGCCATGAGCCTGATTTTGGCTGAACCTAATTTTCAATGGACCAAGAAAACGACTTCTGATGACTATGATGCAATCGGAGCGGCTGTGGTTGAGACACCTGCCGGCTATGCTTATGTCTGGAGTAAATGGCGTTTTAATAATGGGCAATGGATGTCTGAAATCGAATATCTGTTGACCGATAAATCGGGTCAACCAACGACTCCAATCATCCAGCTCACCGACCATTCAACAGCAACTTTGGCTACTCAGGATCTTAGGCCCACTATTGCTGCCACCCCAGAGGGTTATTTGGGAATTAGCTGGCAACGTCAGATTTTTGACAGGAGCGGGGCTGTTAATAGCAACATCTATTTCGCGACCACTGATCCGTCCGGCCAATTATTGATCAATCCGACAAACATCACCATGATCTCAGGCTGGGTAACAACCAGTACTCTTGATATTCCTGTCGTAGACTTTTCGAGGGTTGCAGGCACACATGACGAACGATTTTTCTTTGCCTGGCAGAGCAGTCACGAAGAAGCCGGAGGTGGCGTCCGAGATATCCATTATGCAGTTCGCGACAGAAGCGAGGACACTTTCACAGGCACAACGAATTACACGAATGATGTTCCCGATGATATTGGCTATGCAAGCCCGATCGTGACCGACCTCACCAATAATCGTGTCCTCTTAACATGGGTGAGACGCAGCCCAGAAGATGATGATATTTACTACGCCATTATCAACAGCGATGGTTCTGTTTTTAGACCCACCAACAATTTATCTAGAAGTGAGAAAGTTGTCGATTGGTTCACTTCAAGCGCGACCGAATTGTCGGACGGCCGGATTCTAGTTGCCTGGAACGCCTGGGGCTGTTCTGAAAGCAATTTTTCTGGGCGAACCAAGATGGCTGTTTTGGGCGCTAACTATAATCCAAACGGCAATCCTGTTTGCCTGGAAGATGACGCCGGCATAGCCATTGGAGGTGATTACGGTGTTTCGCTCGCGGCCGATTCGGACACCAACGCTATCATCACTTGGACTGATGCAAATCAAAATGAAAGGCGACACCTGTATTACGCGCTCGTCGATAGCCACCTTCGAGTTCAAACGGAACCAATGATATATCATCGAAGCGAGGTCCCCCCCTTCTCAATGAGTTGGGAGGGGTTTGCCAATACAAGTCGCCTTTATATCGACGGCAGCGCAAAGTTTAGCACGGATGGTTACTTGCCCCAGGAGGGTGAGGATGCCGAAGTCACGATATTCTATGGTAATGCGGGTACTGTAGCAGCTTCCAGTGGCATCTTGACCGCCACTCTTCACCCCGGGCTTAGCTACGTCGGGGTCAGCGGATCGGCTCCTGGAGAGCCGATCGTCGATGGCAATCATCTACGTTGGCTTCTTCAAGATATCAATCTACTGGATATCCAACCGTTCCAACTCTACCTGGAACTATCCGGGAGTGGAGAGCAGTGGGTATCTTATCCAGTGACAATCACGCTTGAACTTGCGGAACCTGAGATCGATCTTGCTAACAATTCGGATCAAACCAAAGTGACCTTTGGCGTCCGGTCTATCTATTTGCCAACAATTGCCAAATAAAGATAGCTTCGTCCAAGATCTACAAAGCCCAGCCACTCCATCGTGCTCATATCTCAACAGTCTTAATTCGGAGCTTCTTCCAATGGCGGTGCAAAGGCGAGAAAATCCGCCGAAAATCGGCGACTATAATCGTCGATCAACTCTTCGATCCGATTTTGTTTTTCTGAGGCGACGATTAAACCGGCATGATTCTTTTTGTGCAGTCGCCAGACCACTTCTGGATCATCATAAGCTGATAGGTCGGGGTACTCCTGACGGGCAAGGCAGATCAAGATACCGGCATAGTTATTTCCAGATTCGGGGATCGTATAATCCTGGCCGCGCACGTTCGCCAATTCAATTGCTGCCCATTCTCTCCATAGATTAACCCCTGTCGCATAGTCCACCATATCGGCGATATTAGCGCCGCCAACACGAGCTGCGGTCTCCAAGAAGTAAAACCGCTTATCCTTTTCTCCCTTGATAAATTCGGTATGGGTCACGCCTCGCAACATACCTAGCGCCTGCATCAATTCTCGATTCAGGGATCGTAAATCTTTAGACTCCTTTGCATCTCTGGCTTGGGTTCGACTGATAAAGACGCCCCCTTCGTGGGACACAGATAATGGCGGTCGCTTATATTTATGGACTTCTGAAAAGACAATCTTCCTTTCAGTTATGATCGAATCGATATGATAGATTTCGCCGGGGACAAATTGCTCTAAGACATAGAAAGACTGTCGATCACCTAACTCATCAAGAATTTGCCATAATTCTTTCTCAGAAGGGACTTTTTTAATTCCCATAGCACCGGCCTGTGATCGAGGCTTTAAGACCCACGGGGGTTCGATTTCGCGGGTGAAATGCCGGATTTCATCATAGTTGAGAACTGAGCAGAATTCTGGAACGAGTATCCCTT
>JAHEJP010000073.1 GCA_024638855.1 Chloroflexota bacterium | reverse complement strand
CCCTGGGATGTAACCATTCGGAATTGTTATTGAACCGCGCCAGGGCACCCACGGCAAAGGAATCTCGGTTCAACCTGCAAAGCTTCGAGGTGGAGGTGTCGACGAGATATTCATTCGTCATGGCCTGATACTCGTCTTCCCCCTTGCGGATCCCGTCACTCGAAAACAAATCTCCGCCGATAAAGGGATAGTGCCCATCGCCCCGGAGGGAGACGAATTCCGTCTCCCTCTCAAAATCGGGCATGGAGAGAGTCTTGAATAAATCCAGGGTCTGCCACAGAGCCGGAATGACGGCCTCCAGCTCTTGCAGCAAATCCCATAACTGGCTTTTACGGGGCACCTGGGTCATGCCCCCAACCTGGATTACCATGGGGTGGGAGGTTCTACCGGCCAAAAGATCAGAGGCCCGGTTGGCATACCCCTTAAGCTGGGTCGCCATTTGAATGACCTCCGGGTGCGTTCCCAGGACAGGTATCACACTGCCCACATCCAGCAAGTCCGGTGCCACCAGGAAAAAAAGGTGGAGCGTGTGGCTCTGGAGAGTCTCGGCATGCTTGGCCAGGAGCCTGACCGCTTGCGCGGTTTCCGGCACCTGGATCTGCAGTGCCCGCTCTGCAGCCCGGGCACTGGCCAGGGCATGGGAGATCGAACAGATGCCACAGATGCGCGCCGCGAGCAACGGTGCCATCTCGATGGACAGCCCTCTGAACATGACCTCAAAATACCGGGGTGACTCAACGACCTCCCAGGCGCATTCGGCCAGCTCGCCGTTTTTTATCTCGATCCGGATATTGCCATGCCCTTCCACCCGGGCAATATGTTCAACCGCGATGTTAACTGGTTCTTCGAGTTTTACCTTCATCCTGAACCTTTTAGTTCTTTGAAACTGGCGAGGAAGTTTTATAGAGAATCAGAATTCTCCAATGCTGGAATCGCCTCTACGCCACTAAATGCATTAAAAAAGTTTGCTCGCTCGGCAATTTTCCGTTCTGAAAATCCATGGTCCCGGAGTATTTGAATGAGCGATTCGTAATTAGCTTCCTCCGCCGGACCCCGGCAGCCCCAACAACCGAACCGGTTCCGGGGGCAGATCGCGTTGCAACCCCCGCGCGTCACTGGGCCCATACATAGGATCCCCATATCCAATACGCAGGTATTTAACAGCTGCTTACATTCCACACACACCGGATATTGGGGAAATTGGGGTTCGAGGCCCATGATCAGTTGACCAACAAGCCACTCAAATTCCGGCTTGGAGATGGGACATCCAGGTAATTCGATATCGACGGGGACCACATCTGATATTCTTCGAACCGGTCCGGAGGCGATAGGATGATCACCGTAAACCGCCTGCACCGTCTCTTCGAGTGGAAACCGTGACCGCAGGTTGTGCACGCCACCCAGGCACGCGCAAGCCCCCATGGCAACGAGGGTTTTGGCCTGCTTACGGATTTTCTTAAGCCGCGCGACTTCGTCCTCTGTTGTAATACTGCCCTCGATAAAGGCGATGTCATACCCATCGTTCTTGTCCGAGGAGATTAACCGGAAGTTCATCACTTCGATCGAGCCCAGGAGGTCCCCAAGGGTTTCTTCCTTATTGGCGATCTGGAGCTGGCAACCTTCGCAGCCGGTAAAACCAAAGAATCCAACTTTTGGCTTTTCTAATGGAATGCCTAGGTATTTCATGATCCTTCTTTCGTCGTCTCTATGTTCTTGATGAGCATAACAGACCTATATCGCTTCCTTGAGATTCATCACCGTCCAGTAATCAAACACTGGCCCGTCCAAACAAGTGAACGTAGAGCCGACGTTGCAGCGGCAACACTTGCCCATACCGCAGTGCATCCGCCGCTCCAAAGAGACAAACATCCGTTGGCGCGGCAGCCCCAGGTTGCTGAGATGGGTACAGACGAACTTGAACATCACCGGAGGTCCGCACACGACGGCAAAGGTGTTATCAGGATCGATGGGGACGTCTTCAAACAGGTCTGTGATCAGCCCCACCCGTCCATCCCAGTAGTCGTCGGGATGTTCGACAATGGTCAGTATTCGTAAGCCATAGATCCGGCGCCATTCTTCAACCTGGTAATCGAACAAAATCTGCGAGGGATCTCTGGCACCATAAAGAATCGTGATATCTTTGTAATCCCTACGGTGTTCATTCCCCCAGTAGATAGTGGAACGGAGGGGGACAATGCCCAAGCCACCGGCGATCAGGAGCACATTAGCGTCCGTCATCTCCTGCATCGGGAAATGCGTTCCAAAGGGCCCGCGGATCCCGACAAAGGCCCCCGCCTCCAACCGGTGCAACATCCCGGTAACCTTGCCGACCTTCCGTACGCAAAGTTCGAGGAATTCCCGGTTTGAACTCGAGCCTGAAATCGATATGGCCACCTCCCCACATCCTGGAAGTTCAAGCATGACAAATTGTCCTGGGAGAAAAGAAAAGTTTCCCCGTTCGGCCGGATCACAGATCCGGATATGAAACAGCTTTTCCTGGTCTGTCAGGGGGATTGCCGCCAGGATCTGGGATTTAAGACTCCTTTCGGTTGGGATGCGCTCCAATTTGCGGTTGAAATCTGGGGGCCCCGACATGAAAGGCTCCAGGTTAATGTCATGGTGCGGAATCTTAAGAGTCATCGTGTCTCCGTCTGGATCAAATCGTCGATCACGGCTTTCGGATGGATTCCCGCTAGGCAGGCCACACCACAGCGGTTGCAACCAACGCACAGAGACTGGTTAAAAGCTTCCACAAAGCCTCTGAATTGGTGATAGTAGCGGTACTTCAAGCGGACGTGAGGTTCCGGCCTGAAATTATGGCCGCCTGCCACCGCCGCAAAATCGAGCAGGTTGCAAGAGTACAGGGTACGGCGCTTCGTGGCCCGCGTAAAAGTCAGATCGGCCTCTTCTTCGATACCATAGCAGTAGCAGGTCGGGCAAACCATGGCGCAGCTGCCGCAGCTCAGGCATTTGTCCCCCCACTTTTTCCAGACCTCGGACTCAAATTCCAGGTCCATCAATTCTGGCACGATGGTCACGTCCACCTGTGTCTTGAACTTGGACTCGATCTGCTGTTTTACTTTCTTGAAGTTCAACTGGTCCTCTTCCGTGACCTCCTGACCACCGGAGCGGTTCACCATCATATAGCCGGTATCAGAGTTGATCGCAACAAAATATTTCTCCCCGATATCGGTCAGAAAGAGGTCAAAACCGCTCAGGACCACATTGGCGTTCATCGAATGGCAGAAGCAATCTTCCAGCGGCTCATGGTCGAGCCCGATGATGATCGTATTGCGGCGCCGCGCAAAGTAATAAGGATTGGGATAGACACTTTTCACCATAACCTCATCCAGTTTTCGGAGGGCGTTGATGTCACAGGCCCGCATCCCGATGATCACCCGCGGGTGGATCGTGTACTGGATTTGCTGGTCCCAGTCTGCGTCATTCAAGTTATAGGTCGCTAGATCTTCTTTAAAGGGTAGAAAAAAGTTCTTGGGTGAGCTGTAGGACCGGGTGTAGTCCATCTGAAGCTCATCAAAGTTATTGAGCTTCAAGAACCGGTAAATCTTATTCCCCTCCGTATCTAGGTCCCGCCACTTGGGGCCGATCACCTCATTGTTTTCCATGAGGCCCTCGACCATCTTTTTGAAGTTGTTCTTGGTGATTGTTTGATACAGCATATCCATACCCCGGGCTCAGCTTTATGTCTGGAGGCTGTTTACTAATTGTATTATAGCCTTGGATAATGTACGTGGCTATAGCATTCAAACCAACCACAAAGAAAACAGGCAAGCATCCCACAATGGAGCTGACGCTCAAAGACTGCGGGTCGTCTATGAAGAGCTCACCGGCGTCTCATTCGATCCACTTGATTAACGAAAATAAATACCGGACTATAATGGGAGCGCAGAGGTGATTCATCATTTGCCTCTGCGCTTTCTGCTATATTCATCGAATTTTCAATAGCAAAGAAATGGTGAAGTCATGACGACATTCAGCAACAGCTTTCGTAAATGGTGGCGGCCGCCTAGGAAGGCGAGTGAACGGGAGCGGGAACGTAGCGTCACTTTCCTGGAGCTGTTTTATGACCTGGTCTATGTGGTGCTTATTGCCCAGTTGGCCCATGCGCTGGCGGAGAATGTGGCCTGGGATGGTATAGCTGGGTACGCCTTTTTATTTATCATCGTCTGGTGGGCCTGGTTTAATGGCTCCTCCTACCACGATATCCACGGCAACAATGACATACGCACGCGAGTCTTCACCTTTTTGCAGATGTTTACGGTTGCCGCCATGGCTGTCTTCGCCCGCGATGCGCTGGGCGAGACTTCTGTGGGCTTTGCCCTCTCTTATGCCGCTTTCCAACTCATCTTGACCTACCTATGGTGGCGCACCGGCGTACATGATCCTGCTCACCGGCCCCTTTCCCGACCCTATTCCCTGGCATTTCTGATCACGACGCTGCTTTTTGTGGGCTCGGTCTTTGTGCCCATCCCGATTCGAATCTACCTCTGGGGGATCGCTGTGTTGATCTCACTGATTCTGCCTTTCAACACCTTCCGCCAGGGCAAAAAGAACGCATTTGTCCAGGAGGAAGTCGACCGCATCATTGACGTCAGCCCATCTTTGGTCGAACGTTTTGGCCTGTTGACCATTATCGTGTTAGGAGAAGTCGTGGTCGGCACGGTTAACGGCGTGGCTGAACACCAACATTTGGACTGGGCGGTGGGTATAACGGCCGTCCTCGGCATGCTGATTGCCATTGGCCTCTGGTGGGTCTACTTCGATTTCGTCTCCCACCGCAAGCCCCAACCCACCGTGGGCAAAGTGGCCCAATGGTTCTATCTTCACCTGCCAATGACCGCGGGTATTGCCGCTGTGGGCGCGGCCGTTTTTAACGTCGTCGAACATAGCGGAGAACCATTTGAAGGCGGGGTTCGCTGGCTGTTAGTTGGCTCCATTTCCCTGATTCTAGTATGTGTTGCCCTGCTCATGCAGACTATTCAGCTTCCTCAAGAACAATTCCCGCTCTATCGCCGCGGGGGCATGATTACCTTTGTTTCCGCTTTACTCATCCTGCTATTGGGCATCCTTAACCTACCCACAATTCCCATACTGATCATTCTGGTGCTGCTCATGATCACCCCTATCTTCTACGGCATCAAGGTTTGGATACAGGTATTTGGGGCAGAAGAGATTGCGATTCACTGAGAGGTATTTCGAGAGGGTCGATCGTTAGAGGGAAAACTTATCTTTAGCCATGAACTAAATTGTAAGGATTCAATCGTTTTTGAGAATAAACTCTTTAGGGGATTCGCCAGTGATTTGATCGAAGCATCTTTATGTGGTTTACGGCTCCAACTGGATATTTTTAAAGGCCTCCACGAATGATCCAGAGACATCGGTGCCCACTGCTTTGGTCGCTTTGAGCTGGCGGGTCTGGCAGCGTGGGCAGGTGGTCACCGGGCCCTGGATACGAATGCCGAACGGGGGTACATCTTTGATCTCTAACACGCCGGCAACTTCGCCAAAATGTTCATCCACCTTGGTCAAGTTTTTGTCACAATTGAGGCACTTGACCAAGGCCCAGACGCCCGGCCGGCCCAAGGGCACGAATTTCTTCCAGAAGACGACGTCTATCAGAAGAACGCCAAAGTCTGGCAGGACATAACGACGGGGATGGCCGGGTAAACCACAGGACAAGACGGGTAAATCTTGAAAAAAGACCTCGACCTGTCCCCGGCGACCCCGCACCAACGGCAGCAACTCCAGTTGATATTCGTTGCCGCAGATTTCGCATTGGCCGGAAGGCTGGCTTCGAAATCGTTTCAGCCAATTCATGATCAGGTATTCCTTCAGATCAAAGCCGACTAAATAGACCGTTGCACACTATGGCGAAATGATACCTGATTAGTTGGCTGCCTCCACACATCCTTACCGGCCGGCCAAAGTTTTACGAAAGCCGGTCAACGACAGGGGCGAAGCCTGAAGATTATTTCGGTCGATCGTGGTGTATACTTCTAGCGAAAAATCGATCGCAAAAAATGATGGAGGTGATACATGGCAAAGAAAGGCCAATATCTGTACATCATCCGGCCGACACGACTAGAAATGTTGACCGAGGGCCCCACAGAAAGGGAAGAGAAGATCGTAAGCCAACACTTCACTTATCTACAGGATCTGACCCACCAAGGGGTGGCTATTCTGGTGGGCCGGAGCCAAACGGCCGACGCAGATTCGCTGGGCATCATTGTTTACCAGGCCTCATCGGAAGAGGCGGCCCACCGGTTAATGGAAAATGACCCGGCCGTTAAGTGGGGTGTGATGCGGGCCAGCTTTTACCCCTTCCGCATCGCCTTGATAACGGCCGACACTTCCGACTTTTTGTACGACTGAACGAAGCACGGAGAAAGAGATGATTAGCGCAAAGTTGATCGCCCGCTATTTCGAAATCAATCACAGAGTACTGCATATGCAGATCGAGGGGTTGAGCCATGAAGATAGCTTGCTGCAACCGCCTTTCCGGGCCAATAACCTGAACTGGGTGCTGGGACATATCATCGCCAGCCGTTCCCGAGCCCTGGCGCTGCTGGGCGCTGAGCCGGTATGGAGCAAAGAGGAGTCGGCCGCCTACGCCCGGGAATCGGAACCGATCACGGCCGAGGAGGCCTATCCGCTGGACAAACTAATGGCCGACCTGGACACGGCCCAGGAACGATTGATGGCGGCGCTGGCCCAGACAACGCCGGAAGATTTAGGCCCAAAAGATTTGGGCGAGCAGGAAGAGGACCAGGAACGCAGCCTTGGCGAACGGTTATCCTTCACCTATTGGCACGAAGCATACCATACAGGCCAGACAGAGCTGCTGCGCCAGCTGGCCGGCGTCGACGACAAGATCATCTAGGTTCAATCACCCACCTACAAAAACATCGCTGTCAGGCCGGCCGACTATCATTTTTGACGTGGTGGCCAGCCTGGTTTACCTGATCATATTCAACAAGTTACCCCCAGTTGACTCTCATCAACGACCGTACTTTTCCTGATAAAAGATGCAACACACTCAGGCTTCCGCTGAGCAAAAAACTTTGCAGCAGAGCGCACATATGTTGGTAAACCAGGGAGTGAGCCGCACCTGAATTTGGAATGATCATTGCGTATTCTGTCACAAACTTGACGAGGTGACGGCCATTATCTAAACTTCTTTTATCGATACCCTTGTGAAGCCATCTTTTAGCTAAAGTAGATCTTCCTACAACCACCAGTAAACCAGACCCGGAGCCTGGAGGTACGATGGAAATTCTAAGCATTCGCTGGACGGCCGTCCTGGTGGAAGAATTCGAGAAATCGGTTCGCTTCTTCCAGGAGGTGATGGGTTTTCCATTGGATCTCTATGATGAAGCGAGGCAGTTCGCCTTCTTCTGGTGGGAAGAAGAGCAGCAGGCTTTTGAGGTATATGGGCTAGATGCCGAAGTGCCAGATGAAATGAATTGCGCCGTCGCCGGCTTCCAGGTAGCCAACCTGCATAGCGCCCGGGCGGAATTGGAAGGATTAGGCATTGAGTTCCTAGGCGAGACGACGATCACGCCCAATGGCAGCGGTTGGGCCTATTTCATTGGACCTGATGACTTCGTTTATCAAGTGGTGCAAGCATCCCTAGAGTATGCCCATATCAGACGCGGGGATTTACAGAAACAAGCGACAACTGGTTCGGGCTCAGCGCCGGCGATCAGCGGCATCGCTTTTATCGGCGTCCCGGCGACTGATTTCGAGGAGACAACGAAGTTCTTCGAAGAGATCTTAAGAATAACACGGATCCCAAACAGCAGCTGCGAACATGCCGTTTTTCGACTACCAGGCGGTGAGTTGCTAGAAATATTCGGCCCTGACAATGAATATGATTTTTACCACCCCTGCCCACTGGTGGGCTTCCGGGTCAACGATATCCGTTCGGTCCGGGAAACGCTGCAAGCCAGGGGAGTGACTTTCGTCAATGAGATCGACGAGCACCCCAATGGCGGCGCATGGTGCGACTTTCGAGATAACGAAAGGACCGTCTACAGCCTAGCTCAATCATGAGCAACAAGTTGGCCGATGCGTGGCAAGCTGGGGAAAGTTACGAACAATTCATGGCCAGTTGGAGCCGGCCGGTGGCCGTCCAGTTCCTGCAGTGGCTGGCAATCGGGCCGGGTAAACGATGGCTTGATGTGGGCTGCGGAACCGGGGCGTTGAGCGGACAAATTCTGGAATTGGCTTCGCTATCAACCATCATGGGCGTGGATCCAGCGGAGAGTTTCATCGCTTACGCTCAGCAAAATAACCCCGACGAACGTTTGAAGTTCCGGACCGGCGACGCCCTATCCCTGCCAGTAGATGGGGGCGCCTATGATGTGGCCGTCTCAGGTCTGGCATTGAACTTCATAGCCGATCCGGCCGGGGCAGTGAGAGAGATGATCCGGGCCGTGGATCGGGGTGGAATCGTGGCAGTTTATGTCTGGGATTACGCCGGCGAAATGCAATTGTTGCGCACTTTCTGGGATGCGGCTGTGGCGCTGGATCCGGCTGCAGAAGAGCTCGATGAAGGAATCCGCTTTCCTTTGTGCCGGCCGGATCGCCTGCAAAAACTGTTTTCTGGAAGCGGGCTTCAAGCTGTCAGTGGCCGGGCCATAAACGTGCAGGTCGGATTTCAACGGTTTGAAGATTATTGGTTGCCATTTTTAGGAGGAACAGGACCGGCGCCGGCCTATGTAGCCAAACTGCCGTCCGATGGGCGAATAAAGCTCAAACAAAATCTTCGGGAAAGACTACCCCTTGAGTCAAACGTGTCCATGGTATTAAGGGCCCGGGCATGGGCGGTTAATGGTCAAGTTTAGCGAGGCAAAATTATGGATGAAGTAAGTGGCCAATCGGTCGATAAGGTCGAGGTTGAAGCTTTCTTGGACAGGGTCGCGGCTGATACCAGCGGATTGGCGGTGACCATTCTGGCGGCCCTGGGAGACCGGTTGGGCTTATTCAAATTCATGGCAACCAACGGCCCAGTCACCAGCAACGAATTGGCCAGGCGAACCGGCATACACCCACGCTATGCCCAGGAATGGGCCAGCGCTATGTTTAGCGCCCGATACTTGGAGTACGATCCGGCGACCGTTACCTTTACTTTGCCGGCCGCCCACGCCCCCATCCTGGCCGAAGATGGCGGGCCTTATTTTATAGGCGGCACTCACCAGATGTTCCTGGGCTTAATCGGCGTGGTCGATCTTCTCCGGCAGGCTTTTCTGACCGGAGAGGGAATTCCCATGTCAGCCTACAATGCCGACACCTGGGAAGGGATGGAGCGAGATATGACCGGCGTATACCGGGCGAATCTGATCCAACGCTGGATCCCGGCTATGCCTCAGGTAAAGGCGAGTTTACAGCGGGGGATCGACGTGGCCGATGTGGGCTGTGGCAGCGGTCAAATACTCATCCTCTTAGCCAAAGCTTTCCCCAACTCTCGTTTCACTGGCTACGATTTGTTTGAACCGGTGATAGAGCGTGCCAGGGCCAATGCCGAAGCCGCGGGCCTGGCCGGCCGGATCCAATTCGAGGCTCTGGATGTCCGCGAGGCATTGCCCGTGACCTTTGATTTGATTTCCACATTCGAAGTTGTTCATGACGCGGCCGATCCCCTGGGGCTTTTATATTCCATACGGCGGGCCTTGCGGCCGGGCGGTCGCTATGTGTGTATGGACATTCGCTGTTCGGATAAATTGGAGGAGAATACTGGTCCGATAGCCGCGATGCGGTATGGGGCCAGCCTGTTCTATTGCATGTCTACATCCCTGGCCAACGGCGGCGCCGGCCTTGGCACCATGGGATTGCCCGAATCCAAGATGCGCCAATTGTGCCAGCAGGCCGGCTTTGGCGAGGTGCGCCGCCTGCCGTTAGAAGGCATTCATAATATCTATGAGGTTACAATTTAAGACAGTTCGGCCTTCATGCGCCGGCGATCCTTCTTCTGGTTACTGTTACCTAGTAATCGTCGAAGCGTCAAGTTACCATGACCACACCCAGCTACTATTCCCCCTGAATAAATGATCTGTAAATATGCAGCAAGATCGAGCATCTCAAGATAATAATAGCCGAGGAGAGCGGGTTTCGTCGCGATGCCGTCAGCCTGGCGTTCGCAGCCCGCTGCCCGCAACAGACGAAGACTGTAGGACTGCCATCTTTGTCCACGTAAATAGAGTCCCTCAGTCTGTAAACCACAATGTTGACAAAGATAGCTTCTTCTTGCTTTACTTTCTCCTTCGGCTTCGGAATAGTCGTGACTGCAAAAGTGCCTCGCTAGACACCCATGCCGAATCATGATAGGATAACGTCTACCTAGCGCCCAATAATTTGTGCGAATGCAATATGGTGTGCCCAACGAAGTGTGCTAAAAAAAGCACATAGTAGGCTGAATCGGTAAACACAGTAATTGAACGTCCTGTCCGTCCCAGTTTTAACCTGACCGGATCAATTCCAACCAGGTTGTGCATCCCACAAGCGATATTTGGTGCAGGAGTTTCAGTCAAAAGGAATCATCGTGGACGAGTTAGAGGAACTTAAAGACGATAAGACGATTGATGTTGGCAAACAAGTCCGTATGTTGCGAGAACAACGCAAGTTTTCGCAAAAAACGCTAGCCGAGGCCAGCGGTATATCGCGCAATACACTGAGTTTGATAGAACGGGAGCAGACGTCGCCAACCGTCAGCACTTTGAAAAGGCTGGCCAGTGCGTTATCCGTCGATATCAACGCCTTCTTTCAGCCTTTCGACGAGGCCAATATCGTCCACACCAAAGCCGATCAACGGCCACACTTACTACTCGACCATGGGGCGATGGCAGACTTAGGTCTGGGGATGCTTGAACAGTTAGTGACCCCCTTGTTATTGCAACTCGAACCTGGGGCTCGCAGTGGCTCGGCGCTTACTCACGATGGCCAGGACTTTATTTTCTGCTTGAGCGGCGAGATCCTCTATTTATTAAACGGCCGTGGATATATTCTTGAACCGGGCGATAGCCTTTTCTTCGACGGGCGCCTACCCCACGGATTCCGCAACGCTGGCACGGAGGCTGCCAGCATGTTGATTATCTTGTCCACGCCTCATGACAGTGCCCGATACATTAACGGGCACTTTCCGAATGAGACTCAGATCTAATATTTAGACAAGCTTATCACTTCAAAAAAAGTCTGAGCAGTTATAGAAAACAAAGGTGGTCTATTGCTTCCTATGTGATTAGATTGCCCTCTCGAAGTTGTGCAGGACAGTCAGAGAGGGGTTTGCGGCTGTCATTCCCAGCCCACACACGCAAGTCTGCCTGATCATTCCCCCAAGTTTTTCAATTGTCCGTATGTCAGAGGCCGTACCAGTACCCGCATTGATCCTTCGAAGTAAATTGTAAATCTGCCTGGTGCCCAGGCGACATGGGGCGCAGTGGCCGCAAGTCTCGTGCACGAAGAAGTGAGCTACACCCTCAAGTATCTGCCATAGGTCAACAGAGTCATTGAAGACCATAATGGCGCCTGATCCTATCGGTACATCCAGCGGAGCAAGATCCTCATGCGTAAGAGGTGTATCGAGTTGATCGCCCCGCAGGAATCCACCCGCCGCACCGCCAATCAATACGGCCTGCGGCTCTCCCTCAAAACCTCCACCGAAGCGCTCAACCAGTTCCCGGACGGACAAACCCAAAGGAACTTCGACGACGCCAGGTTCCTTAACATGTCCGCTTAAACAAAAAAGCTTGAGCCCAACAGATTCAACCGTTCCCCATTGGCGGAACCACTCGCCTCCGTGGAGAATCAGGTCCGGTACAACGGCCAGAGTCTCCACATTGTTAATCGTTGTCGGTTTGCCAAACAAACCTGCTTGAGTTGGGTAAGGTGGTTTGATTCGTGGGTGTCCTCTTTTGCCCTCGATGGCTTCGAATAAGGCAGTTTCCTCACCGCAGATATAGGCGCCAGCATTATGCCGGATCTCAACATTAAAATGAAAATTGGTGCCGAGAATATTCTCCCCGAGCAGATTTTCTGCATATAGCTTGTCCAGAGCGTCTTCCAAGATTTCAGTTGCCTTCGTATATTCTCCTCGGGCGAAGATATGACCTGACTTGGCGCCTGTGGCATAGGCGCTGAGAATCAATCCCTCAATGACGCGAAAGGGATTGCCCTCCATGAGAACCCGGTCCTTAAATGTACCAGGTTCCGATTCATCGAAGTTGCATACTGCATATTTCTTCGGACCCGCTGCCTTGTGGGCCAATTCCCACTTCAATCCGGTCGGAAAACCTGCTCCACCCCGTCCTGTCAAGCGCGACTCTTTGACTTCTCCGATAACTTCCAAAGGGGTCATCTCGAAAAGAGCTTTTTCAAGCGCTGTAAAGGCTCCCTCAGATCTGTGAGCGTCCAGATCCGTTGGAGCGATTCTGCCGATAGGGCTGGTTAGGACACGAGGTTCGCCGCATACCTGGCAGCGCGGCTTTTGAGCCATTCCCTTAAGCAACGCGGGGACGTCGCTTATCTCGATACAAACCTGGGCATTCTTGTTAACTAGTGAAGCAGGAGCCTGGTCGCAAAGTCCCAAACAAGCAACTTCATCGACCTGATATCTTCCGTTACTGCTCCTTTGACCGGGCTCTGATACACCGGTTATCTTGCTTACCTCTTCAAGCACCTCTTTGGCGCCGGCTATCGCACAGGCCGGTCCTGTGCAGATCATACATTCCGTTTCACCGACTGCCCCTATTGTAAACATGTCATAGAATGTCGCGACACCGTAGACCCGGCTCAAAGGAACGTGGAGTTTTTTCGATACATAAACCATCAACTCTTCGGACAAACAGCCAAACGCCTCCTGAGCGGCAATCAGCACTTCGACAAGACCATGAGCCTGATAGCCAAAGTGCTTCATCGTGCTCTCTACGGCCGCAAGGCGTTCGGCTTCAGCAGTACCATTATTTACTTTCTCTGTCGGTGCTAACATTTCTCTGTCCCTTCATTCTACTAATGTCGAGGACATAGTGGACTGCTACTCGATCAAACTGTTTATCGCCCGGATAAGTGGCGCCGACCTCTGATCATCAGATGTCTCGACACGCACAAGCCAATTGGTCTGCATAACATTATATATCTCAGGTAACAATATAATAGACAATTATCTATTATTATAGTATCGTTTATTTGTCATTAAGTCAACTATATTGGTTGTAATTAAATATTTGCATAATTATATAGTCGTATATTGCAATTGTGAACAATTTTAGGAGGCGGCGACTTGCTCGGTGACCACATTAATGTCGCCGATCTATTTTCATGACAGGCTGGCTTCGGCGAGGTGCGTCGCCTACCGTTAGAAGGCATCCATAGCGTCTTTGAGGTTACAACGTAAGGCCATTCAGCCTTCATGCGGCCGGCGATTAATCAATTATGCAGTTAGCGGTCGGGCAAAGATGGGTCCAGGGCGAAGGGTGGGGTTTCTCCGAGCAGCGCGGCCTGCACCAGGTTGGCCGTGATGGGAGCCAGCAAGATACCGTCGCAAAAATGGCCGGTGGCGGCAATCACATTGGGCAATCCGGCAAAAGGCCCGATGAAAGGCAGATCGTTCGGTGTACCCGACCGCAAGCCGGACCAGGCGCCCAGGAATTCACTATGGGCTAGTCAGAGCAGCCTGGGAAGCTGCGCCGACGATCCCCGCGCTTACAACGATCACATCGGGACTGTGGTTCATGTCCCATCTCCTCCCGCAGGCGGATATTGATGCGCAGACGCATATTGGCCGACGATGGTCACCACATCGGCCGGGCTATGGGCAACATAGTCAGCAGGGATGGACCAACCGGCGCCGGCCCCAGGATAACCGTAGGTGGCGGCGATCATGATCATCTGGATATTTAATCCCCGTCTCCGGAAAGTTTCGTTAGCCTGGATCACACTCAAACCATCGGTCTCGTAGTCGCCAACGTAAAAAACGATGCCCGGCGCCAGGCCGGTCAGCCTCTGCAAGCAGGCGATCAAGCCATCGGGGGCCGGCTTTTGACGCTCAGGGCCGACCTCTTCATAGCCGATGACGCAGCCGAAGCGGCCGGCCAGGCCGGCTTGTCCCAATTCCTTGAGGATGACCTGGCGGCCATTCTGGGAGACGATGCCCTGGGGCAGATGGCCGAGGCTGGCTAGCGCCTGGGGAATGCCTTCCAGAAAAGGCGTTGCGGTCTCGTCTCGTAACTGGTAGGAAGCCCAAAGACGGCCGGCTTTATCTGCCTGCTCCTCGGTCAAACCCAATTCAAGAAGATAGAGCTCTCGCCAATTAGAGGCCCGGCTATCGGCCGCCTCGTAGGCTTCCCGCGTTCGCAGGGCCAGAAAGTCATCGGCGGGCCGGCCGGTGATATCAGCCACCAGGGTGCGGTTCACATTTCGGTTTTTGATGCGTGAATCGACCAGTGTGCCGTCGTAGTCCCAGATGATGGCCTGCACGGGGGCCCGAAAGGAGCGATTCTCTGCTAATAGCCGATTATCCATGATCTATCCTGATGTCTTTGTTGATCCAATCGTACCCTACTTTCCTTGGCCATCACAACGGCTGGCCGTCAAAGTTTTGTGATCAGCGGCCAAGCCAAGCCCAATCTTTGTGATAAGTGCGGGTCAACAGCACGTCAGTCGAGACAGGCCGGTCAAAGATAAATCTTGCTAGTCTTTGGCGGCCGCCCCACGACCAATTTCCCCAAAAAGGCCATAAAAAATGTTATACTGTTGCGTGAGCCTACTAATTGAGTAACTGGATATAATAACTTCCAGGGAGCGAGTATGGATAAACAAGATAACGATTACAAAAGGGCCGAAAAAGTTAGCTTCGGCGGCCTGATTCTAGGCCTGGCTTTTGCCTTCGTCTGGTATTTGGTGGGCCAGCTTGCCGGCGACAACGGGGGGTTTTTGGGCACCTTCGCCCAAGCCATGATGATCGCCAGCGTGTTATTTGCCGGCCTGTTTCCACCGCTATGGCTGTATTTCAGCTACGTTCGGCCGCAAAATTCGTGAGTGCCTGGTAATCAGATAATCCCAGGTCGAAGCGGGTCGTTTTATTTTCAACCCTCACCCGATGGTTAGGGCGGACTCGGCGATGAGCCAGGCCGGTCCTGTTGTGATGCGCCAATTCCTCAACTGGGATTTAGTTAACAGATCGGCCGCTTCACGCGCTGTGTAGGCGGCATCCCGGCTGCCCATAGGCTCGTTAGCATAACGCAGCGGAGCAGGAACCACAAAATGGGTGATGAGCCAAAAAAACAACCAGATTGGCGCCGCCATATCTCGTCGTAGATCAAAGATAAGAAAGACGCCGCCCGGCCCTAAGATGCGGTTGATTTCATCGAAAACAACAACAGGGTCAGACCAATGATGTAATGATAGAGTGCTGACAATCAGATCTACGGCATTATCATCGAAGGGGATCCGTTCCACATCGCCTAATTCAAAAGACACGCGTTGACCAAAACCAGCCTTCTGGCCATGGTGCCTGGCTTCGGCTAACATCTCGGTTGATAGGTCGAGGCCGGTAACCCGCAGGTCAGGCGCCTGGCGGGCTAATTCCAAGACGAGGTGACCGGGGCCACAGCCTAGATCGACCGCCTGACCCCGGCCTAAGGCCAGCGCACTGGCGCGGCGGGCGACGTAACGGCGCAACAGGCGCATCTGGGGCATAGAGGCCACTCGATTAAATGCCTGGGCAATTTCCGGGTCTTCCAATTCTTCAAATCCAGGGATACGCTCTTTGGGTCGTTGGCTGTATAGATACCAGGCCGAAGCCAGCATGACTGTGGCGGCTAGCCCACCGGCCAGCTGATAAGGTTTTCTTCTTCCCATGATGGTTTTCTCCCAATTAACAGGCTCCTACTCAGCGCCCTTTGGACTTTGTAAATAAGGTTTTTGCCAAAGAGCAACCGCAGAAACAATGAGCCAGCCGGGGCAAGGAATTGGAGCCAGGGCCTGTCTCTAATTCACAGGCATGGTCGGATTCAGATTTGTCATCACTCTCCCTCACTTTTTCGGCGTCGAACCGTGTATGGTCCTGATCGTAGCTCATTTATCTAGTCCTGGAAATATCGAATTAACCATGCGGGTACATATCTTTCTAAAAACCAAGTCCAGAAAATGAATTGAAGCTAATCAAAGCTTGACAGAAGACGGTCAGGCAGTACAGTTGTTGGCGCTTGCATTAGAGGAGATAACCATCCATCAAACACAGATAGAGCTGTTTATGAAAACAAACCAAGAACATGATAGTAAAACCCGGCCTGCCCGGCGGTTACTGGTCTTGATGGTCTTACTTTTGCTTTTCGTCGTGGTAGCCAGCACCTTCGCGGCGGCGACGCCACCTCAGGAATCGAGTCCTTTAGACGCTGGGCCGGAGGTAGCCCTGGAGCTCAGCCTGGCCCCTTTCGCCAGCGGTCTTGACCAACCCATCGGCATCGTCAGCAACTTGGACCAGCGCCTGTTCATCCTGGAGAGGAAGGGTGTGATCCGCATCGCTCGAAACGATGGCACGGTCGATCCGACGCCTTTTTTGGATATTACCGGACGAGTGGACTCCTCAGCAAGTGAGACTGGGCTGCTGGGCCTGTCCTTTCATCCTCAATATTTCAATAACGGCTATTTTTACCTCAACTACACCAACCTCACCGACAACGTGCGCCGGACCCGCATTTCACGCTTCCAAGTAACGGCCGATCCTGATGTAGCCGATGCAGGCAGCGAGGAGATTTTGTTAACGGTGGTCCAGCCCAGGAGTAACCACAATGCCGGGCACATCCTATTTGGGCCGGACGGTTACTTGTACATTCCCCTGGGTGATGGCGGCTCTGGCGGCGCGCTGGCCCAGGATCCAACGACGGTATTGGGCAAGGTTTTACGCATTGA
>JAHEJP010000412.1 GCA_024638855.1 Chloroflexota bacterium | reverse complement strand
TGATTGTACATTGTCGTTTGGGAGGATTCTTGATGTCAGGATCACTTAGAATCACGTTTCTGCTTCACGCAATTGTGGCGTTTTTGATGGGTGGGCCATTATTGGCTGCGCCCGGCCGCTGGTTGTCTGTTTTTGGCTGGGCTCCAATCGACCCACTGATGAGCCGAATGCTTGGAGCGGCCCTGCTGGCTATGGCTTGGAGTTCTCTGCGCGGTTACCTGGCTGAAGAATGGGACCAGGTACAGATCATTGTGGAGCTTGAGGCAGCGTTCACTGTTTTAGCCAGTTTCGGTTTACTCCGCCATCTGCTGGTCGGAAACTGGCCTTGGTATACCTGGGCGACTTTTGGCATCTTCGCCCTTTTTGCCATCGCTTGGATCTACCATCTCGTAAAAAAGAAATAGCACTTTTTTTCGTGCGTGATGTCATCTGGTTCACTCACTTCTTTGAGTAAACGGTTGGCCATCTCAATTGGTAACAGTTTGGTCCCCATTTCTTCTCCCGTTATCTGTTGGTAGGCGTTATAATCTATTCAAGCCCACTGATGGTGACACAATATTATGCTCACATCGCTGTCAGGTCATGGAGTTATGGGCCAGACTATTCATTGTTAACTGTAGAGGAGGCTCCCAAGAGCTTAAACACTCGCCACCATCAACGAAAATGGTGGTTATAGGGCTGGCCTCTGCCATTTACAAAGGAGTGGCAAGCATCATGTCTTTTTCTCATGTCAAGGTACCTGTCGGTGAAAGGATAACTTTTATCAGTGGCAAGTTAAATGTACCCGATAATCCCATCGTGGCTTTCATCGAAGGAGATGGCATAGGGGTCGATATTACCCCGGCAGCCTTAAAAGTTTTGGACGCAGCTATTGCCAAGGCCTATGAAGGCAATAGAAAAATCGCCTGGATGGAGATCTACGCTGGCGAAAAAGCCCAGGAAATATATGGTACTTTCATGCCTGACGAGACTTTTGAGGTCATGCGACAGTATGCGGTGGGCATAAAGGGACCATTGACCACTCCCATAGGTGGTGGTTTTCGTAGTCTAAACGTGACTTTGCGCCAGGTGCTCGACCTTTATGCCTGTGTGCGGCCGGTTCGTTACATTCAAGGTACGCCGAGCCCTATGGCCAGGCCAGAGAAGATGGATATCATCATCTTCCGCGAGAATACCGAAGATGTTTATGCCGGGATTGAATGGCCGGCCGACTCTGAAGACAGCCAGCGCCTGATAGCGTTTATGAATGAGGAGCTTGGCAAAGCGATCAGCCCTCACGCGGCCATTGGCATCAAGCCGGTGACAGAATTTGGTACGAAACGTCTGGTGCGCCAGGCTATACAATTCGCCGTTGATCGCGACAGAAGCAGTGTAACCCTGGTCCATAAGGGCAATATCATGAAGTTTACCGAAGGGGCATTCAAAGATTGGGGCTACGAATTGGCGGCCGAGGAATTCAGCGCAGAAACGATTTCGGAAGCCGAGTTATGGGATGCATATGGCGGTCAAGTGCCCGCTGGGAAAATCGTGATCAAGGACCGCATTGCGGATAATATGCTCCAACAATTGCTGACTCGCACCGATGAATATGATGTGATCGCGACGCTAAACCTCAATGGCGATTATATGAGCGATGCGGCCGCTGCACAGGTTGGTGGTCTGGGAATGGCTCCAGGGGGCAATATCGGCGATGGCGTCGCCTTATTTGAGGCTACTCATGGCACGGCGCCGAAATATGCGGGTAAAGACATGGTTAATCCAGGCAGCCTCATTCTTAGCGGGGTGATGATGCTGGAATATATGGGCTGGCAGGAAGCGGCCGATTTAGTTACAGAAGCGATGACTGCAAGCATCCAGGCCAAAACCGTCACATATGATCTTCACCGGCAGATGGACGGTGCCACGAAATTGAGCACATCCCAATTCGCCGAAGCGATTATCGCTAAAATGTAGAGTTAGCTTTGGGGTATAGGGGTTGTCTAGCGAATGAATTAGCCCCTATGCTTTAGGTCTTGAGAGGAGCCATGGCGAAGAATTTGGCCGGGGAGCCCGCGAAAGTTCTAACCATTGCCGGTTCCGATAGCGGGGGAGCGGCCGGCCTGCAGGCTGATCTTAAGACCTTTACAGCCTTGGGTGTGTACGGTATGAGCGTGATCACGGCTGTGACGGCTCAAAACAGCCTACGAGTGAATGGCGTCTGGCCGGTCCCAGCAGAATTTATTGTCCGGCAACTAGATACCGTGTTATCCGATTACGGCGCTCATGCCGTCAAAACCGGCTTTATAGGCTCGACTGAGGCTATCGAAGCTATTGGACAATCCTTGGCAGCTTACAGGAGTGAAACTGCTAACAAGGTCTACATAGTGGTCGATCCGGTGCTCGTCAACCACTTGGGGCAATCAATGTTCCCTGCTGAAGTGACCGACGCATACCGCGAATATCTTTTTCCCCTGGCTGACCTGGTGACGCCGAACCTGGCCGAAACTCAATTGTTGGCAGGCGCAACCGCGAGCAGTCTGGCGACAACGGAACACGCCGCTATAACCATTCAGGCACAGGGCCCACGGAGGGTTTTGGTGAAAGGCATCCATTCCGGTGCAGATATGGTAGACCTCTTATTCGATGGCAAACAGGCCCGGCTTATCCGACATCCCTTCATCGAATCCACCAATACACATGGTAGCGGTGACACATTGTCGGCCGCCATCTGTGCCTGCCTGGCAAATGGGATGGTTATGACCAAAGCTATCGAAAAGTCCAGTGAGTTTACCCACGCAGCAATTCGCAGGGCCGTCACTTGGCAACTAGGCGGAGGGCACGGCCCATTAAGCTATTGGTAAACCAATATGAGTTAATTGCACCATAGCATCGTTTCCTCGTCTGGAAAGGCTAATCTCCCCTTCAATATCAGCCATATGTTGACATAAAACGTGACTCGTGTCCACATTATAACCCCGATCAAATCGTAATTCGTGACGGATTAACCTTAAAAAGATGTCATTTGAAATCCAATTATGTAAATAATGAATCAAATCGAGTCCTAGTTTCTCTGTAGATACGGTACTGGGGTACCGCGTTATCGTGCAGTAGTATTGATTGGCACATATGTTGAGAGTTTCGGCCACTGCGCCATCCAGTGACGCCGTCGGTAGACCTACCTGCCGCCGCTTTCAACAACGGAAAGAGGGTATTGGACAAATGCAAGATATCTATGGCAAGCGACTGCTGATCATTGATGATGAATCGCAGATGTGCTATTTGTTAAAATTGATCTTTGGGGGTGCGGGCGCCGATGTCTTTACGGTAACCGATGGTAACCAGGGGTTGGATATACTAGAAGAGCAAAGTCCCGATCTAGTATTACTTGACATAATGATGCCTGGAATGGATGGATTAGAGACTTGTCGCCGGATACGCAAAATATCTAGCGTTCCTGTCATTATGTTAACCGTCCTTAGTCGTGAAGAAGATATCGTCCGTGGTCTGCGGGCCGGGGCCGACGATTATGTGACCAAGCCCTTTGATCGCGATCTCTTGGTAGACCGCGTCGCTTCTGCTCTTGGACGTGTATCGATGAATTGTTGGGGAGTCAGCCGAAACCTCTATTTTGATGGTTATTTAAAGATCGATCCGGTCTTGAAGCAGGTCTGGGTCCGGGACCAACGGATTGAACTAAACTGCACTGAGCATCGTTTCTTGACCTATCTTGTGCAACACGCAGGTAAAGAGCGCACTTATAACCAGATTTTGAAATATGTATGGGGTGAAGCGGCTGTCAATAATAATAACTACGTCCATTCTTATATTTGGCGCCTGCGGAGTAAGCTGGAAGAGGATCCTAGCAGCCCACATTACCTCATTTCGGGAAAATCTAATAGCTATATGTTTGCGCTCCAGGGGAAGAGTCAACCAGCCTGAGACCTATCCCGCTTCAATCTAAACTTGTCACCCACAAAGAGCTATGCTATTCTTTGCGTTTAGAACGTTCTGAAAGCAGGGAAGTAGATGCACGAAAATCTGGAAGCCGTACACAATAGCACTGTTGCAGGTTTAGGTCGCTTAGCCGGATTCTTCGGTTTCAGCGATGTTATGGGCCGTCTCTACGGCACCCTACTGCTAAGTCCTGAACCCTTGTCGCTGGATGAATTAGCCGAGGATTTGCAAATTAGTAAAGGCTCGGTAAGCATGAATATGCGTTCGATTGAACGTTGGGGAATGGCTAAAGAAGTATGGGTGCGTGGCGAGCGCAAAAAATATTATATGGCAGAATCTGATATGTGGACGGTCATCCGAAATGTGCTCAGCGGCCGAGAAATGCGCGAGGTCCAGCTAGCTTTGCATGTTCTGGACGATAGCGTAGGAAAACTACGTGCGGCCGAAGACGAGTTGCCCCCAGACGAGCATGAACGCGCGATTTACGTGCTTGAGCGAATCGGCGAACTACAGATATTTTTCCAACTTGCCCAAACTGTTCTGGAGACTTTTGTCGCGTCCAGCGATGAGATCGATTCTGAAGAAATCAGCAAGTTTATGCCGGTTGTATCTAA
>JAHEJP010000072.1 GCA_024638855.1 Chloroflexota bacterium | reverse complement strand
TCAAGCTAGATAGCGAGCACATCGTCGAGTCCCCTGTTACGGATTCCAGCAAGGAACAATTTGAAACTGAAAGCAATCTAGATGATGTGGATGCCGATGACGAGTTGATCGAAGCAATTGAGACGACTGGCGAAGATCAGTTAAATGCAAGCAACGTCGATTCGGCATTGAAGGATTTAGCAACTGAAGATATCCCCATCCCTGAGGTTGACCCCTTCGTCAGTGTCGCCGAAACGGAATCCGTGCGTGAGGAACGCGAAGCGATTTCCAAGCCACTCATTGATGAGGCGCCAATCGTTGAAGAGATGCAACGTGTCCGTATTCTAGGCCGGCGCCGGCCACTCAATCACACAACCTGGACGGCCGTCGACATTATGATTAACGAGCCTGCGTTTCGAGATGCACAAGCTCATGCCATATCAAATCCCGACCGGGAGGTAGCCGGCGTATTGATTGGTCCACCGCCGGAAAAACAGCCGGATGGTCGATACATCGTGCATGTCAGCAATACGATTATCGCTAAACACACGCGTATGCAAGGAGCCAGCGTAACATATACCCCAGAAAGCTGGCGCTACATTCACGATAAATTGGCTGACATGTATCCAAACGATGAAGCTGTTATCGTCGGCTGGTATCATACGCATCCGGGATTTGGAATCTTTCTTTCTGGCATGGATCAGTTCATTCATCGGAATTTCTTTACGCAAATTTGGCATATTGCCTTTGTATTAGATCCTCGGGCACACAAAAGCGGCTTCTTCTGCTGGGATCGCCGGCAAACACGGGTGGATCCTTATGAATTTCCCTGGCCAACCTGGGCTCTCGGTTCATGGTAAAATGGTTTATAATCTATGAATGGGTTCCACTATCATTGTTGACCGTTCGGGATCTTAAGTGACATGAGCGAAAACGAACCAATCCATATCACAGACGAGGATATAGCCGAGGCAAACCGGCTCAGCTTAAGCTGCCCAATATGCGCCAGTGCCGTCGAAAAGAACATTTCGAATGAATCATTGAAACCGGTCATTTGTGCGAATTGTCATACGCTGTATCATCGAACTTGCTGGGAGCAAAATGGAGGCAAATGCGCTACTCTGGGTTGCGGGCATGAGGAGTGCTACCCGTACGGCACCGAACTAGGACCTCGTCTCACAATTAACTATTCCGATTTGCCCAAACATCTACCCAAACCAGCCGTATCTCCCAATGGCCGGTCAAAGGAGCTCAAGGCGCGGGAGAAGAGACTCCAGAAAGAAGCTATGCGACGCGAGTTCTGGCGAAATCTATATGACCGGATCTTGCGAGCATTTAAATGGCGCTAAGACCTGTAATAGTTGACAAAAGTTCTCCTTTTTTGGGTGAGGCTTGTGCACTGTGCAAGCAGCCCTTCGGCCCTGGTGATGAACTTGCCATCTGTCCAGAGGACGCAACACGTCATCACCTACACTGTTGGCGAGCAAACGGTGATAAATGCACGGCATATGGCTGTACGGGTCACGGAGAAGTAAATTCGGCAACGCCTAGAGCAACCATAATCCGCCGCGGTGGATCTGAGGAAGAACCTGAATCCAAGGTCCAGACACTGCCTACGAGAGGCTTTCACTGTGCCCAAAGTTGTTTACTCATTGCCATCGCCATTGCTATTATCCTTTTTGCCATTGGATGCTTTGGGCTGTGGGCCATTGCGGACTATCTGATGATCGAGGTCTTAGGCTGGCACTACCGTGACCCAATAGCAGGATTTGTTCCCCTTTTAAACGCAATACCGAGTGTAATTGCCTTGATCTCTGGCTAGCCGTCATCGTAGGCCTTTGCCGAGAGTCGAATAAGGGATTCGACACTGACAAATTCAGCAACACAGGACTATTGCCACGTCGATTTTTTGTTGTAAACTCCCCTCCTGTTGTCAAGAATGAGGCGCCTGAGTCGGTTGATTCCGTGTGGATAGCCGGTGTCAGGTTAAGGTTTTCTGAATGAAACTGGCCGCGAGCTATCGGTAAATTGAATGCAATATCAAAAATTGATTAATCGAATTCACGAAATCCAAGATCTGCGTAAAGCGACCCGAGTCCTGACCTGGGATCGGGAAGTTAACATGGCCCGAGGAGGCAACGCCGATCGAACGCACCAGATTACGACGCTTCAACGATTAAGCCACACCCTGTATACATCAGATGAGATGGGCGCGCTGATAGAAGCTGCAGCAAGTGAATTAAATGGCGTCAGCTATCAAAGTTCTGAAGCGAGCCTGGTTCGCTTTCTTAGACGTGATTATGCTCGGGCGCGCCGTTTGCCGGCCGAATTCGTGAGTAAGGTGTCCGACGTCAACAACGACGCTACTTTGGCTTGGAAACAGGCCCGAGAAGATGATGAATTTTCACTATTCCGCCCCTGGCTGGAACAAATAGTCGAGCTGGAACAAGAGAAAGCTGAATTGTTTGGTTATAAACATGAACCTTATGATGCTCTGCTGGAAATTCACGAACCAGGAACAAGTACGGCTGAGGTCAGGACATTGTTCGACAAAACAAAGGCCGAGCTAAGACCTCTCTATGAAGCAGTCCTGGCAAGGAAGGATTGGGTCGATGACCGATTCCTACGACAACCATATGACATTGACAAACAAAAATTTTTCGCCCGATACTTGGCTGAAGAGGTTGGTTATGATTTTAATCGCGGGCATCTGGCGACAGCTGTCCATCCCTTTTCCACAAGTCTTTCGCGCAATGACGTCCGTATAACGACCCGTTACTCTCCAGATTATCTCTGTCCATCCATGTTTGCCACTTTGCACGAGGCGGGCCATGCTATCTATGTCCAGAACGTCCACCCACGTCTCACCAGAACTCCTCTAGCCAAAGAGACGTCCGCGGCTCTCGATGAATCACAATCGCGTTTATTCGAGAATTTCGTGGGCCGGAGCAAAGGATTTTGGCGAGCACACCTGCCAAGATTGCAAGCTTTGTTTCCCAGCCAGCTCGGCAATGTATCGGCAGAGCAGTTCTTTAAGGCGGTCAACAAGGTGCAACAGAATTTCATCCGTGTTGAAGCAGACGAGCTAACTTATAACTTACACATCATCTTGCGCTTCGAAATCGAGCAGTCCTTATTAAACGGCACTCTCCGGGCTAGTGACTTACCCTTGGCTTGGAATGAAAAAATGAATGAGCTACTTGGTCTCCTCCCGCCAACAGATCGGGAAGGCTGTCTGCAGGATATCCATTGGACCTTGGTTGGATTTGGGTACTTCCCCACCTATGCATTGGGCAACCTTTATGCAGCTCAATTCTTCCGGGCAATCAAGGAACAAATTCCTCAAATAGTTACAGAATTGGAGGAAGGCAATACTGATTCACTGACAATATGGTTAAGAGAGAATGTCCACCAATACGGCCGGATGTTTACTCCTGCCGAAATCATCCAACAAGCTACCGGTGCCCCCATAAGTCAGGAAGCTTTTGTCAGGTATTCAACAGCAAAATTCAGTGAAGTATATGGACTTTAATCGATGGGTCTTGATCAACCGACTAGTGTAGATTTGATTCCCCCGCCCCATTAGACGGTTACAACAGGCTAGCTTCCAGCCAATCCAAGCTGCTCCCCGTCCTCGAGCTGGTCGCTTACTGGGAATTCGACCCTTGCCCTAGAAACAGCTAATCCATCAACATCAATGACCGTAAAATATACTGCTGCGTCGTGAGGCAGGGAAATCACATCACCAACCTGCGGCGGTCGGCCGAGCCAGGTATGAATTAAGCCGCCAACGGTTTCGACATCGGGCATCTGTTCTGGTTCGCCGAGAAACACGTATTCGCTCAAATCATCCATCAGAAACGTGCCGTCGATTTCTAGAGTTCCTGGAGAAATTTCAACGATTGGCTCTTTTTCAAAATCAAATTCATCGCGAACTTCACCGACAATTTCCTCTACTAGATCTTCCAGTGTAACGATGCCAGATAAGCCGCCGAATTCGTCTAACACAATGGCCATATGGATCCTTTGCCGCTTAATAGCGTTCAAAAGGTGTTCGACGGCCAGATCTTCCGGAACTGATGGGCCGGGTCTAAGCAAAGATCGAATATTGATCTCGCCATTTTGCCGAAGGTGTTGCTTGACCAAATCCTTAAGGTGAAGGATCCCGATGACGTGATCTAAGTCACTCTCATAAACTGGAAAGCGGCTGTGCCTACTCTCGGTGACAAGATTTAAAAGATCTGATGAGGCTATATCCACTGGAATTGCCTGCACTTGAGGTCTAGGGGTCATAACCTGGCCTACCTGGCGGTCGCTGAAGTCGAAGATATTACGAATCATCTCCTCTTCTTCTTCATAGAGCAAACCACCTTCGGCGCTTTCAGAAACGATGAGCTCAATTTCTTCAGCCGAATGGAGGCGTGCCTGACCCTCTGCCGGAGCGATCTTTAACAATTTTAACAAAAACCCTCCAAGGCTGTTCAGCGCTCTAACCGGGATATTAAAGATCGCCTGAGACAGTCTCATTGGTTGCGAAACGCTCAAAACCGAACGTTCTGGAGACGCCAATGCAATAGATTTGGGCACCATTTCTCCGATGACGATATGCAGGTAGGTCAAGATGCTCAATGCCACAATCGTGCCAATTGTATGTACTATAGCTGCACTCGGTTCACGACCCATCACCAGGGCCAAGTAAGGCTCGATAAATTCGGCGATTTTTGGTTCGCCATACATACCTAACCCCAATGAGGCGACGGTAATGCCTAATTGGGCTGTTGCAATATAATGATCCTGTTTTTTGGGTGAATCGAGGATCTCTTGAACTTGACGTGCCTCAGAAACTCCTTCTTGGACCAACTCGTCAACTTGGCTCGGACGAACGCCAATGATAGAAAATTCGGATGCAACAAAAAAACCGTTTAGCAATATCAAGAAAATAATGATAACAAGGGGAATAACTAGCTGGTCAAGTCCTGGGGTTCCCTCATTTTCGGCAAGGAAGGCCATCATGGCAATACCTGGAAGTGCCATTAGTAGCAGTTTGGGCTTATTCATGGTCACCCACTTCCCAATCACCAACATGTGGGCTATTGTTTATCATAGCGGTCTGCAGTGATACCTCAGATACCCCTAAATCAGCCATCGACTCAACCCTGATAACAGTTTCTGCGATGGCTACTTCGTCACCGACCTCTGGTGGACGGCCGAGCTCGCTCAAAACCAGACCACCTAATGTATCGGCACTGTCGGGCAAATTTAATTGCAGGTACTCGTTGACATCCGCCACCAGCAAATCACCACGGAGATGGACACGGCCTTCATCGTCATACGATATCAAAGCCAACTCATTATCGAATTCATCCTGCAATTCGCCAAAAATTTCTTCGATGAGATCTTCAAATGTGATAAGTCCAGCCGTCCCGCCATATTCGTCGAACACGATGGCCATGTATTGGCGTTTGTTGTTCAAGGTTTCCCAGACATCAATGATTGCTAACGTTTCGGGTACATGGACGACTTCCCTGAGAATTTCGGCCAGATTCTCATTATTTGCGATATGCAATTTAAAAAGATCCTTGATATGGACAAAACCCATGATATGGTCGATGGTGTCTTGATAAAGAGGTATTCGCGTGTGCCCGACAGCTAATGCCAATTTCAATAATTCTTCGACAGTGCTACTAACCGGAGCCGCCACGATCTTTGTTCGGTGTACCATGACCTGTCTGGCGGTTAAATCGCGCATTCGAAAAGCATTGCGCAAGAACTGTCGCTCTTCATCGTCAAGCAAACCACCTTCATGGCTTTCCGTCACCAAGATCTCGATTTCTTCTGGAGAATGGATGTGACCATGATCTTGAGCGATATCAATTCTCAGTAGACGAAGGATAAGGTTACCGCTTCCATTAAAGAACCAAATCAAAGGCCGGAATATGAAGACAGACCACTTAATAGGCAAGACCGTCAAGAAAGCCAGTCGTTCTGGGTATTGAAGGGCAACGGATTTAGGGAATAGCTCGCCCATGACAACCTGCAGAAAGGTCAGAAATAACAAAACTCCCGTAACTGCTAGCGTTGTCGCAAGAGCAGTTGATACCGCATGAGAGGTTATTCCCAATCCCCCAAACATCGGAGCAATCCAATCCAAGAACAAAGCGATTGGCTCTATCAATCGAGCGGCGATCACATTTTGACCATACGAGCCTAGGACCAATGAAGATGCCGTTATCCCTAGTTGGCAAGCGGCAACGTAGCGATCGAGCGAACCCCTATCTTCAACTATGGGCAGTAACATCATGGCGAAACGGTTGCCAGAACCGGCCATTTGGCTAACTCGCGTTCGCCTAGCCGAAACAGCCGAGAACTCTCCTGCAACATATAAGGCGTTGAAGAAGATTAGAATGAATAATACAGCAATGATGATTAGGATCGTTGACATTGGATGGACGTAACTCTCATAGGCGTTCGTCAGCAGGCAAAGGTCACTGGTTGAGGCAAGCGATTAACGGGTCGCCACTGGACTAGGCCTACTCTGTTGGCCGATGATATTTCGACTGAATACGTGAGGTAATATCGACGAGGTATGTTACACCAACTAGGGTCAGGAGGTTCTGAACTCGTATCAGTCAATTTTAGTGCTCCCCAATCCACCCATAGTTGTGCGATATGATATTGTCTGTAACGATGGTATACATTCCGTTGTCAAAGCTAAGGAAATGTCCAGCAATATTTTGCCAGCAAATATTTTCTATCTTTAGTCTTTCATCCCCGCTAGATTTATTCATGACATACTGGGATTACAAGAAATTATATTCTAGCGCTAATCTTAGGTCAAACAGACCAAAAGTAGCGTCGCGAAACCGATGGCTTTTACCGGTAAGATTTGATATCTGATAGAATTTAAATGATGGGCATTAATGAAACTGACCATGCACCGATAATAATAAGTTTTGTTGACGACCTTATGTTCGTTTCAAGAATAGCGTCGACAGCGAATTACCTTGGTTATCGTCTATTGAGTCTGAATGACCTTACGGAACTGCCTACTGTCCCCTCGGACACCTATGTGCAGCCAGTCGGTGAACCGCTAACGGGACCTGATGCGAATCTCATCAACAGATTAATTGATTTGCAGCCTTCTTTGATTATCTTCGATCTGGGTTCGGTTCTAATACCTTGGCGCCGCTGGATTGCCATTTTGAAATCGTCACCAGCCACACGGCGTATCCCGATATTGTGTTATGGTCCTCATGTCGATAAAGAGAAGTTGACGCTAGCAAAAAACCTGTCGGCCGACGCTGCGGTGGCGCGATCAAGATTTTCCCAGGCGTTGCCTCAGCTAATCGAGCAATATGCCAACCACATAGATAGCGAAGCAATCGCCTTAGGATGTGATGAACCGTTATCTGATTTAGCTCGAAAGGGGCTAGTGGCGTTCAATAAGGGACTTTATTTTGAATCACATGAATATCTGGAAGATGCCTGGAACGAAGAAGTTGGCCCGGCTAAAGAATTGTACAGAGCCGTTTTGCAGATCGCGGTAGCCTATCTGCAGATCGAACGAGCTAATTATCGTGGAGCGATAAAAATGTTCCTCCGATCCCGGCAATGGCTATCCCCATTGCCAGATTATTGTCGGGGGATAAATATCAGCCAACTGATCGCCGACGCCGAATTAGCACACCGGGCGTTGGTGGAACTCGGACCTGACGACGTTCATCAATTCGAATTCGGCCTTCTTAAGCCGGTCCAATTCAGTTAGCGGAATAGGTTGGTTGGTAGTTCAAAAAACTACTAGAGCAACAATTTCATAAAACTAGTGATGACTAACCAACATGGCTAAAAACTGGAATACCTCTACTAAGGTAGTCGTTCTGATTATCATCTTTGTCGTGCTTGGGCTGGTAGCCTATGAGATACGCTCCCTCATCACACCGTTAATTATTGCCGGTCTTCTGGCCTACACCTTAAACCTAGCTGTACGCTATATAACCAATCGCAGCAATCTAAGTCGAAAGTGGGGAGTCAACCTAGTCTTTTTCTTATTTATCGTGATCCTGGTCGCAACTCCTGGTACATTAGTTCCTATTACGGTTCGGCAGATCCAGAGAACATCGAACGAGCTAGAAGAAGTTAGACAACAACTGGAAATGATTTTGGCGAATCCGATCGTCATCGCCAACCTCACCATTCCCCTGGACCAAATATGGAATGATCTGACCAGCATGACGACTGATTTTCAATCGGCGTACGATGGTGCGCTGGCTGTTCTCGAATCCACTTCAATCAACATCATCAGGATAGTGATCATAATCGTCGTGGCCTTCTACTTAATGCATGATTGGTCAAGCTTGCGGATGTGGCTTATCAATATCTTGCCCGAATCCGGCCGGCCCGACTTGGAGCGCTTGCTGGGAGAAATTGATCAAATCTGGCGGGCTTATATGCAAGGCACATTCGCCCTGATGCTCATCATGGGCATCTTTTTCATCGTGGTTGGATTGGCGATCGGGCTACCTGGAGCAGTTGCCATCGGCTTGCTTACAGGATTGCTGAGCATGGTACCAGAATTGGGTCCATGGATATCAGGAATTATCGCGGTAGCCATCGCTTATTTCGCTGGATCAAACCATTTACCTATTTCAAATTTCTGGTTTGCTGTTTTGGTTGCCGGCATTTACCTGATCGTGACTCAAGTCAAATCAATATGGCTCCGGCCTCAGGTAATGGGCCGATTCATGCACATGAACACAGGAATTGTATTCTTAGCCATTATCGCCGCCGCATTACTGGAAGGCATCTTCGCCGCCCTGGTGATATTGCCGATATTAGCCTCGGTTGGCGTTTTAGGCCGATATGCCAGGGCCAAGCTTCTTAACTTTGACCCCTGGCCAGAGCCCGACCCAACTTTATTGGTTGCTTCTCAGGATGAACCCAAACTCAGAGAAGCAGGAGATAATAGCGAAGAAGAATCAAAGAATTTACAGTCCGCCTGACGGCATCCATTCAAGCCAATTTTCAGGTAACTGAACCACGACAACTTCCCCCCTCGCGCACTCTTCTCCGCCAGCATAGAGTTTGCTCGAAATGGTGATTTTTCGCCCTTTCATTTCCTTCAAACTGGCCCTGACTTCCAAGGTTTCCTCAATCGGTGTCGGTCGGATGTAATCTACTTTTAGAGAAGCGGTGACATACCGCAACTGTGGATCACTGCCCATCGGTCGCCCAGCTTCCCGATATGCCGCTGCCGCGGCGGTACCAGTGCTGTGGCAATCAATAAGTGAGGCAATGAGACCTCCGTAAACATATCCTGGAATAGCAGTATGATATGGCCTCGGCTGAAACCTACAGATAGCCTCATCGCCCTCCCAGTAGCTTTGAATCTGAAGACCACGTTCATTCAACCTGCCACATCCATAACAGTGGCTAACATCGTCAGAATAATAATCTTGAAAAGCTCTTTCTTCCATATCTTGATGCAATCTACTAGGCTAAACCAGCGATTTTCATCCCATCATTCAAGATTTGATCGACCCTGTCTCCATAAGTAGTCTCACAATAGACTCGAATAATCGGTTCTGTACCACTGAAACGTACGAGTAACCAACCGCCATCTTCCATCACGAATTGGTGACCATCAATCGTCACAATATCAATAACCGCGAGTCCAGCAATACGCTTTGGTCTGGCAACGGCTACATTGGCCTGAATCTCATCCTTACGCTCTTGATCGAAGTAGGTGTCTATCCGGTGATAATAATGCGGACCAACTCTATCGAAGAGTTCAGCAAGTAATTCGGATGGCTTTTTACCTGTTTTGACCATCATGTCGAGCATATAAAGTCCGGCCAATATGCCGTCGCGTTCCGGTACATGGCCCCGGAAAGCGTAGCCTCCACTCTCTTCGCCGCCAATCATGGCATCAACTTCCACCATTTTGGGGGCGATGTATTTAAAACCTACACCCGTTTCATAGATTGGCACGTCGTAAATTGCCCCAAGCTTATTCAACATTTTCGTCGTCGAGATTGTTTTCACAATCGGTCCCTTTTCTCCGCGTACCTGTAGAAAATAATAGCCCATCAACCCATAAGACCGAAGTTGATCAATGAATTCGCCATTTTCATCGCCAAATCCAACTCTATCAGCATCACCATCATTAATGATCACGACGTCACTACCCAACTCCTTGGCTAATTGCAGCCCTTGATCGATATTGGGGTGAATCGGTTCTGGACGAATCATATCCGGAAAAATCGGGTTGCGGATATTATGAACTTCGTCGATCGTTGTATTGCCATCGGCAAGGATGGACGGAAACCAACCGGCGCCGTTTCCCCACATGCAATCCACCAGGACATCAAAACCAGCGTTTCTTATTGGTTCCAGGTCAACCAATCTTTTTAGCTGCTCAATATACGCAGGCGCAGCATCGAAGATCTTAATCATGCCATCACTTAATGCATCATCCAACGGTAATTGTTTGACTTCGCTCACCTTGTCAGGTATGAGGGCTTCAATCTTCTTTAACTCTTCTGGTGCGATAGCCCCACCACCTGGATCACGGACTTTGAAACCACAATCCTCAGGAGGGTTGTGACTAGCAGTGATATTGATTGCCCCACCTGTCCCTTTATCGACGACAGAATAAGAGATTGTAGGCGTAGGAGTGGCTCGATCGGTTAGCCAAACCTTGACACCGTTTCCAGCCATAACTTCAGCCGCTGTAGCGGCGAAATTCTCTGCATGGAATCGTTTGTCGTAGCCGACGACGATCCCTCTCTTTGCCAGCTTCTCTACCTTGAGATAATCGGCAAAACCTTGCGAGCAACGGCGAACCCCATCAAAGGTATAATCCTCGGCGATTCGACCTCGCCAACCATCAGTGCCAAATATGATTTTCGTCATGAATCGTTTCTCCGCTATTCCGATGGTC
Source organism: Chloroflexota bacterium (assembly GCA_024638855.1). Lineage (GTDB taxonomy): Bacteria > Chloroflexota > Anaerolineae > Promineifilales > Promineifilaceae > UBA11865. The sequence continues at coordinate 6,048 of JAHEJP010000072.1, read as the reverse complement.
CCATCGTTAAACCATTTGCTATTCCCAATTGATAATCAACTTTCGGCGGCACGTTATGCAAGGAAACAAGCAATTACAAAGGATCATTTCCATCTATCAGAAGTTTGAGGTCGGCATCAAGCATCATCTTAACCAATTCCCTGAAAGCAACTTCAGGTTCCCAGCCTAATTCTCTACGGGCCTTGCTGGCATCTCCTACGAGCAAATCCACTTCGGCCGGGCGCATAAATCGGGGATCCTGAACCACGTAATCATGCCAGTCCATATCAACGTGGCTAAAAGCCATATCTAAAAACTCTTCGACAGAGTGCGTCTCACCTGTTGCAACAACATAGTCAACTGGCTCGTCACTTTGAATCATCCGCCACATGGCTCGAACGTAATCGCCAGCGAAGCCCCAATCCCGCCTGGAATCAAGATTTCCCAGTCGCAGTTCATCACTCAAGCCCAATTTGATTCGAGCTACTCCATGGCTTATCTTACGAGTGACAAATTCTATACCCCGCCGCGGAGACTCATGGTTGAACAAAATACCAGAAACCGCATGCAAATCATAACTCTCCCGATAATTGACCGTAATCCAATGCCCATATAATTTGGCAACGCCATACGGGCTGCGAGGATAAAAGGGTGTTCTTTCGTTTTGGGGTACCTCGACGACTTTGCCAAACATTTCGCTTGAACTAGCCTGGTAAAAACGGATTTTTGGATCGACTATGCGAATTGCATCAAGCATCCGAGTTACTCCCAGAGCTGTCGCCTCACCCGTGAATACCGGTTGTGACCAAGAGGTTTGGACAAACGACTGGGCAGCCAAATTATAAATTTCGTCCGGCCGGTGTTCTTCCAGCAAATGGATCATTGAAACCTGGTCTAGAAGATCACCCTGGGCGAGAGTGATCCGATTTTGGATATGTGCGATCCGATGAAAATTAATCGTGCTACTTCGTCGAACCATACCCACAACGTCATAACCCTTTTCCAGTAGATACTCAGCCAGATAGGAGCCGTCCTGGCCTGTTATTCCTGTAATTAATGCTTTTGGCATAATGTCTCCAATTTGTTGAGTTGGGGGCTGTTCACCAATTATAGTCCGGCTGAATTCGATCGAAAACCTAACTTAAAAGCCCCGACGGTCATGACCAATAAGGCGATTAATGAAACGATGCCACCGACAAAGAAAGATCTCGGCTGATACGACCATTCAACTAAGTGTTCGCCTGCTGGTACACAAACAGACCGAATTGTCGAAAAAGCCTGGTAGTTTTCCACGCGGTCACCATCAATTGTTGCTTGCCACCCCGGATAGTCAGATTCAGCGATTAATAGGAGAGCGCCCGCATCACTATTCGTAGAAATCCTCCAATACCCAGCCTTAGATTCTTCCAAGTTCACCATGCCTTTTTCAGCCGGAGCAGGACCGATCTTGCAGTCTGGGTCCTGAGCCAGAATTGCTGTGCTCGCCGCTGTAAAATCGGGCTGGTGAACCCTTTCCTTGGCTGAAGACTCGTCACGGATTATTTCGACTTCATAGACAAGCCGAATAGTCGGCAATGCTCGCGATCGCTGGTAAACCCAAGCGTTTTCCTGATTATCTACCAGTATTAGGCCAGCATCACCTCCGGTGAATTGGTCTAATGGTACCTGCGAAACAACAAAGCTCGCCGCTAACACGTCGTAGGCCGTGGATCGTGGATCGGGTACAAAAGAGGTAAAGTCGATCAAGTTTGCTGGTTCAAGAGCCTGATAACCAAACACACTATTCAATCCTACTTCTGTCGAACCACTTTGATCGAAGATCGATACACCCCAAGGTAACACTCGCTGTTCTGTGATACCAATAATTGATTTGGCCTCGGTCCACATCTGGTTCGGTCCCATTTGTTCTAGCTTAATCAATTTAAGACCAAATCCCCACAGATCAGCGATGACGAGCAAGATAAGCGCACTCGCTAACAGCCTTTTCCGCATTACTTGTTCGGGCCGGCTAGCCAGATAACCCCACAGAATCCCACTACTTAGCAACAGGATAACAAGTGCAAGGGCATATCCGCCTATCTGGTGCCATAATCGGCCGCTGGTATCGGTCGGGTGAATTGCCATAAATGCCGCGCCAGTAGCTGCCAATGCAGCCGTTCCAACCAGCAATATCACCAACAGGAGCCACTTAAAGAGCCTGGGTAATGTATCGGACTTATATTCCTGCGATAAGCCTTGCCAATGAGATATGGCATGTCCTACTAGAGCTGAACCGCCGAATACAAATAGGAATGCTGAGCGAGCCGGGGCGCGCATCATCCGGATTGGTGGAAACAAATCATAAGCCACTTGGTAGAGGGTGCTTTCTCGACCCAAGGCCAACCACAAACCGAAAATTATCAAGATCACGTAGAACCAGGCCTGACGCGTGGGTCTATATAGGGCTAAAACCAGGGCAATAACGATAAGAAGACCCGAATAGTAAGTCAATTCTTCAAAGGTCGGAACACTCCAATAACCGATTCGAGTGGGCTCGCCAAAGAATTCCGGTAGCAGCAAAGTGACTAAATGGGCCGGCGGTAATGAAAAGTCAGTAGCGAACTCAAAGTTGGTTTTCGACAGGCGCTGGGAATTGAGGCTCAATTCGATAAACGGGACCAATTGGATAGCTGCCAACCCGATGCCCGTTGCACCCATGATCAGCGATTGGCGAACAATTGTTAGCCACTTCTGCCGGTCAAGCAATATTAGGTAAATTAAAAATGCTACCCAGATCAGACCAACATAGACAAATGACGGCGTATGCCCAGCGAGGATAGACAGACCAAATGGCAGACCCGCTAGCACAGCCGACCAGACTTTCCCACGTTTTACGCTCCATGATGTCGCCCACAATAACCAGGGTAACCAAGCAAACGTCGCCAACAAGCCGATATGGCCGGCCCATAACCGGGCTGAAGTAAAACCACTAAATCCATAAATGATGGCTGCAAGCAGGTTTGCCATCCAACTGCCGCCCATCTGTCGAACGAAGAAGAACATCCCAACAGCGGATAGCCAGATGTGAAAAGCGATAATCCAACTGATGGCAACGTTAATCGGTAAAATTAGCGCTAGCCAGGTTGGAGGATAAAAAAAAGCGACCTGGGGATTGCTCAAAAACGGGTATCCAAGAAATTGATAAGGATCCCAGAAAGGTAGGTTGCCGCCTTCAATGGAGTCACGCAAATAGGTGAACCATGGATAAAACAATCCGCGCATATCGTGGGCGCCGATGGCAAAACCCCGAGGTGGGTACAAGGTCTCCCCCAAGAAAAGCAGGGTCAATACAAGCAACAGTGCTGTAGCCATCAACCCGTTTCTATTTCCTAGCTTCGTCACGAATGGTTGCCTTTATCTACTCGCCGCTTAAGCAGAACGAGCGATGACCTTACCCCGATCCCGCTGTAAAAGTTATTGGATTTCAACTTGACCGATAACAGCTGGCTCTCCCAATCTTTCCTGCGTGGGCAGATAGTAGAAACCGCTTTGAATTAGGTAAGTTCCAGATTGTAATCCAATGGGTAATTGAACTGCGTACCGATCCTCGACAATTTCGCCAGGACTCCAATCGCTAGTCGGATATCCATCTGGAGGTCGATCCATCTGGGCTACCAAAGAGCCATCTTCTGATAGGATGTGTACATAGGCAGTGTAATCACGATCCATTTCCACCATTGTCTTCCAGCTAAGCGTAACAAATAATTTTTCATCTGCTTGCTCGACTTGCCATTCAGATAAGCCTATCGCTCCGCTCCAAGATATGCCTTCTCGCCCTTGACCACCTTGATCTGCCGGCCGCAAATACGCAGTAAATTCGGGATTGGATTCCACCATTTGGTCTTCGGAAAATCGGTTCTCCATTCGAGCTAGGACCTCCTGTGAATAGGCGCGGACCAGATAGTAAACAGGCTGAGCCTGGTGGCCAAGGGGAAGCAAAGTTTGGGCTGGGCTATGAAAACTCCGTAGCTGTTCTTTATTCCCTTCCAAGGCGAAATAGATGGTAGCCATCTGTTCCTGATTAGGGGTTAAGTAAATGGCTGCTTCTTCCGGTAATTGAGCTGCATATTGACCGATTTGCCAGTCAGCGGTGTCGAAAGTCCCAGGCAAGTCTTGATGGTTAGCATAGCGGCCAAAGTAATCATATACCGATAGGGTCGCGCTGAGGATTAATAGAATCATCAAACCACCGCCAACGATAAGAATGCTTCGAGGAAATATCGGCAAAAGACGATTACTTATGATTGTTCCTAACCAGGCGATGCCCAACGACCCGATGATGGCCAAGGGCGGAACGATGCCAATCAAACGTCCAAAATGAGGTGCGTCACCACTAAGAATGCCGGGTAAGAGCATGACGATTAGCCAAATCAACAAGAAAACTTCTCGTCTTTTGAAGCGGCGGAAAATTATCGCGACTAATCCCGAGAGCACAAAGAACAACTGAATCGGATCCAAAAATGAGCGTCCAGGCAGATTGTGAATGAGATTCGGATCGCCTTGCCCCAAAAAACTACGGGATACGCGGCCAAGATTATTAATCCATGTCAACCAGGGTCGGCCTGGATAGGTTCCTTCGCCCCTGTTGGCGATCACCTTTGAACGGAGTATCAAGTAAAATGGATGACGAATTAGGTAGATCACCATTGGCATAGCAACAACTACGGCGGCAAGGGCCATCAAGATCAGGTTCGCCCATTGCCTTTGAAGCGCTGCACGATTCCGCCAAAACCAAAAGGCAACATATATCAAGAACAATAAAGGAAGAAAACGTGCCGCAGCATAGATATAGAGACTAATTCCCATCAGAATACCCGACATTAGGTACCAACGTGGTGCGAAGTCCCCAAGTGGCAGCGCTGAGCCGATGCCTGAGGAAGTTGCCGATTGATACACCGACTCCGACTCTTCAATACCCTTCCAAAAGCAAAATACAACCAGGGCGTTTATGGGTAGGAACAATATCGCTCTCTCCCCAAGGCGGCTGAAGGTAATGGCAGGATAGAAAATAGCCACTAGAAAAGCCGCGATCAGTGGCACCGCGACCGAGAAAATCGATTTTGCAGACGTCGCGCCATTTTGGGTTGACGTGGTGCTCTCGGTGCTTAAAACGCTAGCGGCCAAATAGGTTGCCAATACCGCCAAGACGCCAGCAACCGCGGGTACTAGCCGGATCGCAATTGGCGTAGCGCCTAAAACAGCAATGGGCAGCGAAGCAAGGTATATGAAGAGTCCTTCGCGTCCATAATTACCTTCGAAGAAAACAGGCAAGTTCGTATCATAGATCGGCCGGCCGTCGTGAACTTGCTGGGCATAGAGTTCCCAGCCTTCATGAAATATCGGGAAGGTTTCCCGAGCCAATAGGGACAAGGAATCCAGGCCATGATAGGCCTCATCATGGTGTAGGCCAGGCGGAATTGATCCAAGCCGCCAAAAGCGAAGAAATACGGCCAATAGCAAGATCGCTAGAAGCGTTACGTATCGCCAATTGATACGTGATAACCAACTCGACCGATTTGGCTCGAGCAGATCATCCATCAGATTGTCTTTTCATGAACATCTTGGTGGGCTTTAGGTATCAAAAATTGGATTTCTGAAGCTAGTTGATGGGTAATCGTTTTCCGACTTGGTTTCTGAAATCAACCAACTCAATTGCACCACTATTAAATGTCCAGGTAATTAATTAATTCCTGGGCAAGCTGGCAATACTACCCATATCATAACAGCCAGTCAAAATTGAGCCATATGTTACCAGATTCATCATTATCGATGTCATCTTGGCGCTTAGGGAACTCAATCCCGGATTTGGATATCAGTCAGGTGAATCGCATTGTCATCATAACCCGGGACAGATAAGCGTTCTTCGCTCAATAAATCATACATACCTACCAGGACTCGGACGGAACCATTAGACAGGTTTTCAGGCACAGTGATAATATGAGTGTCTGGGACAATTTGGCCGGGCTCCCAGCGGGTCACCGGGTTCAAAGCACATTCTGGTGCACCATCATGTTGGCCAACTAATCCTCC
>JAHEJP010000411.1 GCA_024638855.1 Chloroflexota bacterium | reverse complement strand
GCCAGTTGGCGTCCTTTGGCCAACAACTCCAGTGAAACGCCTTCCAGAACCCCTCCCTCTTGTTCCAGGAAGATCCATATCGTCTTTTGTGCTTCCGCGGCGCCATATAACGATGCAGCCATTAACTTCTCCTAGCCCAGTTAAGTATCATGCGCCAGCGCAGCTATTTCGGACACATCCATGACAGTCAGCTCAGGTACGCGTTGAGCCTTGATGCTATCCTCCAGGCAGGCGATACAGAAGGGGCAGGCGGTCGCGATGACTTCGGCCCCGGTCTCCAATGCCTCCTGAATCCGGCTATCGGCGAAACGCTGGCCGGGTTCCGTCTCCAACCACATCCGGCCGCCACCACCTCCACAGCAGAGGGCGTCGATGCCGGCATGGGCCATCTCCACCAATTTGAGACCAGGGATCGTCTGCAGAATCTGGCGCGGCGCGTCTAGTTCGCCATTGTGCCGGCTCAGATAACAAGGATCGTGGAACGTGAACTGACGCGTCACGGAGCCATCCAGTCGCAACCGCCCCTCTCGCAATAGCTGGGCTAGGTATTGAGGGTAATGTTGAGCTACGAAACTGTTTTGTCCCATGAAGGCGGGATAGTGATTCACAAAAACATCGAAGCAATGGGGGGATACGGTCACCAGATGACTAACGCCCTTTTCCCGGAAGCAACGAGTCGTATTATTGGCGATCTCCCAGAAATATGGCTTGTGTCCAACACTTAGGGCGGCTTCGCCGCAACAAGGTTCGTCATCTCCCAGGAAACCAAATGAGATCTCAGCGGCGTTTAAAAGGCGGGCCACTGCTCGGGCCACCTGCTGCGCCCGCTGTTCGTATGAGGCTGTGCAGCCTACATACAACAAGATCTCATGCTGCACAGGATCGAAAATGGGAATATTTAAGTCTTTGGCCCAGGCAGACCGCAATGAAGGTGGTTGGGTCCAGGGGTTACTGTTCCAATGAATTGACCATAGCAATGAAGGTAGACCTTTTGGGGTTTGGCGTTGCTGCCAAACCAAGTAACGCAGGCCTCGGATCACGTCGACAATGTTGACGCCGCGCGGGCAGTACATTTCGCATTGTGCACAGGTAGCACACAGCCACAATTCTTCGCTGCAGTCTAGGAGACCCAATTGAGCCTGTCGCATCATGGTCCGTACGGAGACGGTCCCATCTCGCACTTCTCCCCAAGGGCAAATGGCCGTGCAGACGCCACACTGGTAGCAGGTTGCGGCCGCGCCACCAGTCAACTCATTGAGTTCTAACCACTGTTCGTCGTCTATTATCAGGTCAGTTTCGACCATCATCTGTTCAGCCACCGCGAACCTCCAACTCCTTACGGCGCTTCCGTTGCCAGACTCGCCCGGGCATGACGCCTGACCACCTCGTCCATCTCCGTTATCTTCTCCGCGAACTCTTTGCCCTCAGCGGCCGAAATCCACTGCAGTTGAAGCCGCTCGGGCTCGATCTTCTTGCGCCGTAGTTTGCGCTGCCAGTGGTTGAACCGTTTCAGAGTCAGCTTGTTGGCATAGTTGTAGTGACAATCGGACCCGGTATCAGTGAGGCGACAACCGGTAATCAAGACTGCACCGGCACCTTTCTCAAAGGATCGTAAAACAAATTCTTCCTCGAAACGAGCGGAACACATCGTACGAATGATGCGAGCCGAGGATGGATACTGTCGCTTTTCGATGCCGGCCAGGTCGGCCCCTGCATAAGAGCACCAGTTACAGGTGAATACCAGGCATTTTTCCGCAGAATTCTCAGCCAAAGCAGCATCAATCTGAGCCAGTATCTGTTCCCTGGTGAAATAAGGCATTTCGATGGCATGGAAATTACATTCGGCCGCACAGGTGCCGCAGCCCATGCAAGCGGCCTCAAGTATCTTAATGGTTCCTTCCTTGCCCACAGGCCCGATCTGCTCAATGGCGCGGTAGGGGCAAACTTTGACGCAACGCATGCAGCCGATGCAAAGCTCTTCAACAAATTGGGCTGTAAGCGGCGCCTTCTCTATCTTCCCTCGGGCCAGCAGTGCCCCCGCCTTGCCTGCAGCGGCCATCGCCTGAGCCATGGACTCCCTGACATCTTTTGCCCCTTGCGACGTTCCGGCCAGATAAATGCCCTGAGTTGCCGTCTCGGCCGGTCCCAGCTTGGGATGCAGTTCCATCAAAGAGCCATCTTCACTATGAGCCAGCTTCAGCTGGTCAGTCAAGTTATCTGGGCTGTGCTGCATACCGATAACCAGGACAAGTAAATCGGTAGGTAAACGCAATTTGACACCTAGGAACTGGTCCATCACGCTTACATATCCTTCGGCAAATTCCAACACTTCTTGCGGCGGGCGCTCGCTGTCGTAACGAAAGAACTGGACCCCAGCGGCCATGGCCCGCTCATACAACTCCTCCGCCTGGCGGCTGTAGGTGCGGATGTCCTTGCTGACGATCCTCACCATCTTGCCCATCTTCCTTACCCGCAATGCCTGGTTGATCATCGAAGTGCAACAGTAGCGAGCACATCCGATATTGCCCTGTCGCGCGCCGACGCAGGAGATGAAGGTGATGCGCTCGGCCGTGATATCGTTTTGCGCCATGCGCGTCTCTAATTCCAGGTTGGTTACGACCGCGGGATCGTGACCGTAACCGAATTCCAGCGGCCGGTATGGTTTAGCACCGGTGGCAACGACGATAGCGCCGACTTGAAGCTCCTCCCCACTGCTCAACTGGGCGTGAAAATCACCTACCACTCCACCAATGGTTTCAACTGTGGTGCTCAAGTGAATGTTGACGCCGGCCTCTTCCAGCTCTAGCAATCTGGATTCAATCAAATCTGAGGCTTTGATGCCGGCCGGGGCGATAAAATCCAGGTCACCGATCAATCCTCCCAAATGATCACTCTTTTCCAACAAATGAGTTTCGATTCCCTGGCGAGCCAACGTGCTAGCGGAGGTCATGCCGGCAATTCCACCACCGATCACCAGGACGCATTGTGCCAACGGCAAATGGCTAATTTCCAACGGCTGCAAACGCCGCGCTTTCTCCACTGCCATCGACACCATGTCCATCGCCTTGATGGTGGCCGCTTCTTGATCAAATTTGTGGACCCAGGAATCCATATTGCGGATATTAGACATCTCAAGCAAGTACGGATTCAATCCAGCCCGGATCAACACCCCTTTGAATATCGATTCGTGGGTCTTAGGTGAGCAAGCCGCTACCACCACGCGATTAATCTTCTCGTGCCGGATCGCCTCTTCGATTTCAGCCTGCGTATTACCGGCGCAGGAAAACATCTGGTTGGCCGCGTAGACAACATCAGGCAGCGTCGAAGCGTAGTCAATTACTTGTTCCACGTCCACTACGCCGGCGATGTTGCTGCCGCAGTGACAAACGAAGACGCCTACCTGGGGGATGTCAATGTCCGTTACCGGCTCAATGTCGGGCGGTTCCGGCCAGTATCGTTCCGTCACGTGACTTAAGGAGAGAGCGGCTGCGCCGCTGCCCTCGGCAACGCTATCGGGGATGTCCTTGGGACCAGAGGCGCAGCCGGCGGCGTAGATGCCGGGTCGGGTAGTCGTCACCAGTCCACCCCGACTCTCCTGGGCGCGGATAAAACCATCTTCATCTAATTCGATGCCCAGCCGCTCGGTCAGTTCAGATAGCCCTTTCGTCGGGGTCACAGCATTAGCCAGAACCACCATATCGTAGTTTTCTGCCAGCCTTACGGCATTTTCTGTGTCCTCATATACAACCTGGATGCCTTCGCCATTAGGAGTAATGCGTGATGGCCGGCCGCGGACAAATCTAGCGCCGGCTTCGTCTGTCCGAGACCAGAAGCCGTCAAACCCCTTGCCGTAGGCACGGATGTCCATGTAGAGAACGGTCACATCTTCCAGGCCATGGTCGATAGCCTGATACGCATGCTTAATGGAGTACATACAGCAGAATCGAGAGCAATAACGATAATATCGCTTGTCTCGCGAACCGACGCATAAGACGAAAACGATGTTTTCCGGGGGACGGCCATTAGATGGCCGTATGATCTCACCACCTGTCGGTCCGGCCGAATTGATGAGCCGTTCAAACTCCATGGCTGTCAAGACGTCCGGATGGACTCCATAACCAAATTCTCTTAATTCCCGTGGGTCAAGCATGCTGTATCCCACGGCGACTACGATAGCCGCCACCCGGCGGGTCAGGAGTCGCTCCTTGGGCATGAGGAAGTCGATGGACTTAGGCGGGCACACCTGATAGCAGCGATCGCAAGGCAGGAAATTTGGCGGGTCGTTCAAACAACAAGCCATGTCAATCAGATAGGGCCCGGGCGTCGACTGGGGAATCGGCGTGTAAATCGCTTTTCGCGTGGCCATACCGGAGTCGTATTCATTGGGTATGGCGATGGGACAGTTAGTCGTACAGTCGCCACAGCGGGTACATTGGTCGGTGACAAAGCGGGCTCTTTGGCGGATCAGTATCCGAAAATCGCCCTGCCCTCCAGACACGCCTTCCACGTCGGCCAGGGAGAGGACCTCGATGTTGGGGTGTAGATCGACTTCCGACATCTTAGGG
>JAHEJP010000410.1 GCA_024638855.1 Chloroflexota bacterium | reverse complement strand
TTATTCAGGCCGGTCGTGCAGATGGCATGATCAATGAAATCCTTTCCACCCTTTTCTACAATAAGCAAGAGCCAACGATCACCATCGTCCGCTATGCTCGTGTGGCTACGCCTGATTACCCCCAATTCCGGATTCTGGCCTCGGCCGATAGTGGCATAACAAGCGCCCAGGATATCATCGACCAAGATATTGGCATTTCCGAAGGAACTATCATCGAGTACACAACGGACCGCCTTTTACAGGCCGAAGGGCTCAGTGCGGAGGATATCAGCACAGTCGCTGTGCCTGGCATCCCAGATAGGATGGCCTTGTTGGACTCAGGCGAATTGCCGGCAGCCAATTTACCCGACCCTCTAGCCTCGTTGGCCATGCAAGGTGGCGCAACAGTCGTTATTGACGATTCCTCCTATCCCGAGTATGGTCACAGCGTCATCTCTTTCCGGAATGAGGTGCTCCAGAAAAATCCGGAGGCGATTGAAAGCTTCCTGGCGGCGGTAGAAAGAGCCGTAGCCGATATCAATGCTGATAAGGATCAATTCAGTGGGCTACTGGCTGAGCGAAATCTTGTACCCCAGCCGCTCATTGGATCATACGCTGTCCCGGATTTTCCAACCGCCAGCGTACCTCCCACCTCACAGTGGGATGATGTGTTAGATTGGGCTTTCAGCAAGGGCTACATCGATAGTGATGTTGAATATGCTGATTCTGTTGATGCTTCTTACCTACCCTAACGAATAAATGGAGACGGGATTGGGGATTGGCCTTAACTCGCCAATCCCCAATCTTTACCGAAATGATTGTTCTGGATAATGTCACCTTCGCTTATCCCGAGCACGATCCCGTATTTGATCACTTGAATTGGGAAGTGAAACATGGGGAAGCCTGGGCAGTACTTGGCCCTTCCGGTTGTGGAAAAACCACGTTGCTCTATTTATTGGCAGGCCTGCGTCAGCCCTCAAGCGGCCGGATCCTGATAGATGGTGACCAACAGTCTTCACCCCGGCCACGTACTGGTCTGATCTTGCAAGATTATGGTTTACTACCCTGGGCTACAGCCTACAACAATGTCGCCTTAGGGTTTCAGATTCGTCGCTTTTACGGTCCGGATGGTAAACATACCCCAAGTGACGAAGACCCGGCCGGCCATGAGTCGCGCATAGAATATTGGATGACCCGACTCAATCTGGCTCCCCACGGTAATAAGTTTCCAGCTCAATTATCCGGCGGTCAACGCCAGCGTGTGGCCATAGCCCGGACCCTGGCTCTCAATCCCGACCTGTTGCTCATGGATGAACCCTTTTCTTCATTGGACGCGCCGACAAGAGAAGGTCTACAAAGACTCACATATGAATTGCGGGCTGAAGAGAATCTAACCACAATCATCGTCACCCATGCCATCGAAGAAGCGGCCATCTTGGGCGAGAAAATAATGATCCTTAACTTGCCACCCAATCACGAACCAGTTTTCATCGAAAATCCTGATGCCAGCGATCCGGATTACCGGCACAAACCGGCCTACTTCAGTATGTGCACCAATTTGCGAAATTACCTGGAGACAGGCTCATGAGAAGAAGGGAATTACTTTTAGGAACCGCAGCCATTTTGATATTCTGGCAACTTATCTCCTGGATCGTCAACGAACCGATCCTGCCCGGTCCCATTGTCGTAGGTCGTGCCTTTTTCGAAGAGTTGGGAGGTGATCTGGCCGAACACTTTCTGGTCAGCACCTGGCGGGTCCTGGCCAGCGTTCTTCTTGCCGTTGCTCTTGCTGCTCCCGCTGGAATGATTTTGGGCCAGAGCGAACGACTGAATAGTATTTTTTCGCCTATTGTTTATTTGCTCTATCCAATTCCAAAGGTTGTATTGGTACCGGTTATCCTGCTACTTTTTGGCATCGGCGATTTTCCCAAGATCGTCATCATCTTCCTCATCCTGTTCTTCCAGATTCTGGTCTTGGTTCGGGACAGTGCCGCTAGCATTGAACCAAAAACATTGCTATCAGTCCGCAGTCTGGGTGCAGGCCGGAGGGCTATGTTTCGTTATGTCTACCTACCTGCCAGCCTGACAGCGATCTTAACCGCCTTGCGCCAATCAGTAGGCACGGCCGTAGCCGTCCTCTACATTGCCGAATTGTTCGCTACCCAACAAGGATTGGGTTACTACATCTACTTAAATGGCAACACCCTGTTTAATTACCCAGCCATGTACGCCGGGGTTGTCGCCATGAGTCTTCTGGGATTAGGCCTCTACTTCACAGTGGACCGTTTGGAGCACCGGCTAACTCCATGGAAATTTGTTGAATAAGACCCTCAAAACAGCCCTGTTTCATAAAATTAAAAGCCCGATACCAAAAGTCAGAACAAAAGCTGACGTCGCCAAGGACATCTGCCGTAGATATGGGTCTAACTCGCTTCCCTGGAGGCGAAAGACCGCCAAGCTATTCTGAATGAAAAGTGGTAGGGTGAGAATAAAAAGGAATTGCCAGGGCGAGATATAGGACATCACCACGAAGATTGAAGTTGCCACGAATCCTGCTATAAGTAAAACCGAATGGTAAATGCGAGCGCCGCGAAGGCCCAGGCGCACAGGGACTGAATTTTTACCGGCTGCCTGATCAGATTCGATATCCCGGACATTATTCACATTGAGAACGGCGACCGCAAATAGTCCAACGCTGGTGGCCGGTAGCAATGTGGCAGGATCAAGGACCTGGGTCAACAGAAAATTAGAGCCTACAACCCCAACCCAACCAAAAAAAAGGAAAACGGCCAGATCACCTAGGCCAACATAGCCATAAGGCATGGTTCCGGAAGTATAAGAAATCGCCGCCCAAATCGCGGCCGCTCCTAGTAAAAGAAAAATGGTAGTCCATAGCAAGCTGCCTAGCCCAAAGACTGAAAACACCAGCAGTAGACCGGTGGTGGTCGTCAGCGCTGCGGTAAAGAAAATCGCCCGGCGCATTTCGATAGCTGAAATTGCTCCTGACTGTACAGCTCGGACTGGCCCAGCTCTTTCTTGCCGGTCAGCCCCGTGAATTGAATCGCCATAATCATTTGCCAGATTGGATAGGATCTGCAGTAAAATAGCCGTTAGAAGAATCAGCACAGCGATGGTCCAGGTAAATTGTTCTTTTGCTGCAGCCAGGAACGAACCCATACCTACGCTGGCCAGTGCCAGAGCTAGGGTGCGAGGTCTCGCTGCCCCAATCCAGACCTGGATTCTTGTCTTGCGATCAGACTCTTTTCTCATAGGCGTCTAGCCAATCCCTTCATATACTTAAGAAAATCGAGGTTAATTTCTCGAACAACGCCATTATCGTTCGGCTTTCTTTAGAGAGAAATGTTCCCTTTTTATTTGCCATAAATTCTGATCAGGAATCTTTCTCCAATTAGTGACAGAGAGGCGAATTTTACCACATGGAAAAACGAATATGACCGACTTCACTACTTTCAGCAACAGCTGCAAAATACGCCATGATTACGGCGACATGTTTCAGGTCCGCTACCGTCACAGCAATGGCGTGGATTATGATACCTGGGTAAGCGGAGAAGAAGCTCTGAGTCGCTTAAGTTCGGAAATAGCCGAGGAAAAGTTGCGTGGCCTGCGCAACCTCGATTGGAAAAAGATACAGGAGGCCAGGGACCAGTGGCCTGAAGAAGCCAAGGATCGAGCCGAAAATTCATTGCTGGGCTTCTTGGCCGATAATCTACAAGAAAGCATCGGCGGAAATATCATCGGCGATAGCCTTTCTGATGCGGTCAGAGGCCGGTCAACTGATTCTGATCCACTGGAATCTACCAAAGCTCGCTGGTCATTATTTCTGCAAGATGACATATTTCGAGGCAAGCTGCTCGAATTAGCCTGGATCCAGCTGGAGGGCTCCTTTCCTGGCGACCAGGCGGCTGAGGAACCTAATGACTGGATCTAAATCAAGAGTTTTTTTCTTACTATTTATCCTCTTTTGGGCAGCATTAGCTTTTTACTCGACTCAAACTGGCGCAGCGAGCTCACCTTTATTGATCCAATCAAGCCTAGATTCTTATTCTGGCCAGGCGGTAAGTGAAAATCTGGCTGCGCCCACTATCCAACCTTCAGGGACGATGAGCGAGTCGCTTTATCTGCCTATGATGATAACCTGGTCCGATCCTGGACCGGCTTGGCTCACATACTTCAATCTGTTCCGTAACGAGGCAAATTTACCTTCTCTGGTCGAAAACGTCGATTGGTCGGCCGGCGGCGTCCTACACAGCCGCTACATGGTCAAGAACGACATCATCACTCACTACGAAGATCCAAACAATGCCTGGTATACGGTTGAAGGATATGAGGCCGGCCGAAAGGGTAATATTTTCGTCTCTTCTACCAGCCTCACCAGCGACGAAACGGCCATAGATTTTTGGATGGTGGCCCCATTTCATGCCATCGCCATGCTCGATCCCCAGCTGCACACGACCGCCCTAGGCAGTTACAGAGAAGCAAATGGCGGTTGGCAAACCGGCGTCACATTGGATGTCCTCCGCGGCCGTGGTACCCTTCTTCCTGGTATCTCCTTTCCTTTGCTCTTCCCAAGCGTT
>JAHEJP010000409.1 GCA_024638855.1 Chloroflexota bacterium | reverse complement strand
TTGTTATAGAGAATCCGCCAGCCCTTTTTAAGCCAGCCTGGAACCGGCCCGGTCTGGTAGGGCATTTGGTAGGCACCGGCCGCTAGTGGCGCCAGGGCCCGAAGCAGTTCCAGTCCATCTTCATCTCGATGATCCGCGCGGCGTTCGGCCGACCAACTCTGCCATACCTCGCTCAATTGGATGGTCTCCTTCGGCAGTGTCCATTTCGACCAGCCCAATATTAATGGGTAGAAACCTCTGTTGATGTTCGCCAGCAACTCTTCTCGGTTGCCCTGGCCGAAGTGAACGGTGACAGGCGTCTGGCGGTATTGGTGAACCAACTCATCCAGCGAGAGCAGGCAGTTGATGGCCGCCTTCGTCACCCAGCTTTTTTGCCGGAACAAGCCCGCTTTTTTTGCCTTGGGCGATAAGGGCGGCGTGCGTTCGGCCGGATCGAACAGCCCCAGGCCATCATCCAAGGTAAGTAGCTGCCCCTGGCGGTCCAAAACATTGTCCAATAAGCGTTGTTCGGCCGCTGGCATTGACCGGCGAGAGTCGACGTATTCTTGGGCCAGCGTCCGGCACTGATCCTTGGCTCGTTCCTCCCCTTTCAATTGGTGCAGCAACTCCAGGCCACCCTGGCGCTGCCAGCTGTTTTTAGCTGCCAAAAGCCGGCCGGCGCTTGCCAGGGCGCCATCATCGTCCTGAGTGAGCAGCAAACCCAACACACCGCGCCGGAGATCGCCCGTTTTTCGAGTCAAATACCCCTCAATGTGCAGCGCTTCCGCTTTGCTGATCCGCAGTTCGCCCGCCGCGCTAACGGCTGCCCGGCGTACTATCATGCTGCGATCTCCTATTAAATCAAGCAGACATTCTCGAACATCCGTTTCGGCGACTTCGCCTTGTTCGCCCAAAGTGGTGGCTAACCTGGCTCGCATGGATGGGGACATCAACGGGATATAAGGCAGCAGGCGACCCAACGGCCGATCGCCTAAGGCGCTTGCCAGCTTGTCAGTCACCCCTTGGCGTTCGACGGTCAAAGCCATCCAGGGCCACACTAGCGGGTCAAGGTTCTTTTTTCTGGCCGGAAATCGGGGCAGTGCCTCTTCCAATCGCTCGAAGAGATCGGCCGGCAGCCCGCCTCCTGGCACATAAGGCGATGGTGTTAGGCCCATGAAAGCCACCGTCGCTACCCGTAAATCATCATCCATCAGCACCGGCGCCAGGGCGTCCGTCGCTTCTGGCAAGAGCAGGCGGGAAAGGAAAACGGCAGCCACAAAACGAACCTGGATATCGTCGTGAGCGAGAAGCGGTTGGGCCCGGGCCACGGCCGCTTGGGCATCGTCGAAGGCCAGGATACAAAAAGCCAGATAAGTTGTCTGCGGATCGATGTCCGCCCCGGCTAACGTGGCCTCACATGCTTCCTCATCGCCCAGCAAATAGTCTATCTGCTCGATGATCCGGCGCATGGGGACCACTTCCGCTTGTAAGTCCAAGCCGAACCAGACGCCCACGGCCCGCGCAATGCTGCTGAAGCGGGCCAGATTATGCTCCCTTATCAGGTGGATCATCCGGCGGAAGGCTACCGGATGCGCCTCGTCGATGGTTTCCAGGATGACTTGGCGTAAACCTTCTTGGCGTTGGGCGGCCAGTAGCAACCGTTCAACCATCTGCCAGCCCTCCGGCCGGGAAGCGGACAATAAGCCCCGGATCACATGCCGGCCCATGGCTCCACCTCCTGATTCGCCACTGGCCGTGGCCATCAGCGTAGCGAATACCTCGTCGCCGGCCGGACCGGATGAGTTTATGGCGGCGGCGAACAACAAACCTAAGCCACTATTCCACCAACCCCGGCTGACATAAGCGGCGTTTTGGGCCAGCCAAGTCACATCCTGGTCATATTTGTTGACCAGAGAAACCATGGCGCCGAGCCAATCACTCCGCCGCTTTAGCGTTAGCTCCGGCCGTTGGGGTGCCCGGAAGGCGCGGCGCTCATAGGAAACTTGATAAGGCAAGCCCTTTTGCATTTGCCAGGAGGCTTCGACGACCGCTGCGATTTGAGGCATGGTAGCTCCAAAGATTAGCTGCCGGTCAGCTGCGCCCATCGCCTCAAGTTCAAGGGTGGCCGCCCGTAGGGCCTCGTGAGCCTTTTGCCAGATATTGCCCCCTTGAATGATCTGACCCTGGTGATCAAAACCGAGTAGCTGCCAGGCGGCCGGCCGCAGGCGGCGCGGCAGACGGTTTATGACGGCCAGGCGTTCCGGCTGCCACTCTTCCTTACGAGCCATGGCCATCATGGCTAATACATCATCACGATTTAACATGGCGAGGTAACTCCTTTAAGTCTGGGCACGACCTGGCAAGGGCGCTTAGATTTTTGGCACGCTGTCAACCGCCGGCAAGAGCCACCAGGCGTACGAAGGTCACGGTGCTGTCAGGCTGCAGGTAAAGAGTCGCATCCAACTCGATCTGCTGCTGGCCATCGACGAAGACGTAGTACAAGCCATCTTCAAAGGCTTGTAGCGCCACGGCCACGGCCGCTTCCACATCGACTTCTTGCTCGAGTTCGCGGCCGCCGGGATCGATCTTGCCCTGCCTGGTGCCCTCGACGATATCCCTTTGGCTCAGCACTTGGAATAGGCGTCGTTCTTCTTGTCGCTCGCGAAAAGCGACCACCTCCTGGCGAACGATCGCGTCGATCAGATCGCGCAAAGTTGTCCGGCCGCCGTCTCGCGCCAAATCAGGCGGGTAGGGTAGGGATCGATCGGGAAATAGCGGCCGCTTATTGCCCAACTGTTTGCCCTGGATAGTGAGAGTTGCTGGCATCGTTTCCTCTCCTGAAGCACACTTCATTTAGCGATGGAACTAATGTTCTAATTATACCTGAAAAGTCATTAAAACTCAAAGATTTTAATGACGAAGATCATCTTGTCAAAATCGTTGAATTAGTCATAAATAGCCCTAAATTTCATTCACGATTGCCAAGGAGGGCACCATGTTAAGTCGCTTAATCGCCGTCATCTTGTTGTTGGTTGGTATTGTTGGCATCGGCATCTCTGTTGCTGGGGTCTTGTTTAGTTACCAGGTGGTGGATTCTCTAGGTATTGCCCTGGATCAGACCCTAGAATTGACATCAGAAAGTCTGGATACGGTGACCGACACCTTGTTATTGACCAAGCAAACGGTGTCACAGACCGGCCAGGCCATCGGCACGGTGGGCGATACCACCGATAGCGTGGCCCAGATGCTCGATGACACGCGGCCGCTCCTGGACGATGTCAGCACGGTGGCCACGGAGAACATACCCGACAGCCTAGATGCTACCCAGAAGACAATCCCAAACCTGGTGGCCGTAGCCGGAGCCATTGATAACACGCTGGAGAAACTCAGTAGTTTCGAGTATGAGCGGACGATTTTAGGTGTTCCCATCGGCTTTGACCTGGGTGTAGATTACCAACCTGAAGAGCCGTTCGACGAGTCGGTAGCCCAAATAGGGACAAGTCTTGAAGAAATACCCGACAACCTGCGCGGCTTGCAAGTTCATTTGGGCGCCGCGAGCGACAATCTGGCGACCGTTAGCGGTAACTTGCAGACCCTGACAGAGGATCTGGCCACTATTGAAGCCAGCGTGCAGGAGGTTGGACCTTTACTGGATGACTACATTCGGCTGGTGAACGAGATCAATGGCAATATTACCCAGACACAGGCCAATATAAACGACCAGCTTCAGTTGGTGAAGACCGGCCTGCTCATCCTTTTCATCTGGTTTGGCCTGAATCAATTGGTGCCGCTTTACCTGGGCGCCGATCTGATTACCGATGGTAGGCTCGGCAGCAGGCCACAGGCTAAAGATGACAAAGTCCAGGTCGCGGAAGAAGCTACAGACGAAGACCAGGAAGACGCTGGCGACGGTGATCTAGAACAAGCAGAATCCGAAGAAGCTTCGGCCAATAAGCCGGAGGAAGAGATGTAAGCTGCCTTTTCCAGGCAAGCATTATCTCCCACTTCGCTCGCCGGGTAGGCGATATTTTGACGCATATCTATTCTTGACATCCGTGCTGTGGCTTCTATACTGTATCTTGTCGAAGTTTCTTCTGCCTAACAGAGAGAACGCCTTCATCAGGGGAAAAATTACGAATCGTTGGCGTGGTTTATCTGTAATTGTTTTCACTGCTCTCAAATGCTTGGTAAGCTTTTCCAAGAGACCAGGTCTTGGACTGAATCGTCTTGAGACAGTGCTAGGGGTAATAAATGAGTCAGTTAGAAATTGAAGTCATCGGTGGGGTCCTTGTCGTCGCAGTAGTTGCCTTGGTAGGTTGGTTCTGGCGATCATCGTTGGTTCACCTCAAGGGAAGAAAGAGCACGCCGAGAATTTTCGCCCAAAGTGATAGCGCAGAATTCCGCACGACGGTGGAGCGTTTGATGCGGCAGGCACGGCGCATTGTGCTAATTGGTACCGGCCTGAACATTCTCCAACGAGACACTTTTGCCATGGAAGTAATGGGCAAGGCAAAAGAAGGGAACTGCCATTTGGAGGTCTATTTGGCAGATCCAACTAGCCCGGCCGTACAAACCCGCTTGATAGAAGAAGAATCGG
>JAHEJP010000408.1 GCA_024638855.1 Chloroflexota bacterium | reverse complement strand
TGGAGGAGTTATCATGATAATAGGTTCAGTAGCAGTGTTATTGGTTTTTCTGTTCTTAGGATTGATTTGGAGTGGCTGAATCTTCTCGACTACCCCTGAAACACGGTGGTGATAATTGTCAAACGTGCATAGTAAGTTGATTATTTATATGCATTGACCGATAATCCTCCTCAATCTTGTTAAACTGGCTCGCCTTTGAAGGCGGGCTTTTTTTTGTCCCAGTTTTTTTGCAGATCTAGTTAGTTTCCATTGCAAAATTGCATGATTAAAGGCCTCGCTGTAGGTTTGGTAAGCTGACAAGCAAAACCAAATCCACAAAGGGCCCGCTCCAATGCTAATCGACAAACATGAAGCTGACAACATTCTCAAACGGATTCCTGGTCTAACTATCAAGATGAGCCCTGAACTTGCCGCGATTGACAAGGTGCTGGATGACGACGAGTTATTCTGCATGATTCGTAACGACCTAGCCCAACGCTATCCAAAAAACCTTGACCGCTGGCCGGAAGTCGACGCCAGTAGAAGTCATTTTGCGCATGTTGACCATCAAACACCTGTATAATTTGAGCTATGAGCAAACTGCGTTGCAGGTGGCCGATAGTCTAGTGCTACGATAATTCTGCCGGGTTTACTTGCAAGCCACGCCGGACCAAAGTACGCTTTGTCGTTGGGCTAACCTCATTCAGCCGCAGACGTTGCAGGCTTTCAACCAACGCATCATGAATCTGGTCGTCGACAACAAGTTGACACGCGGTGGCAAGTTACGCATGGACGGCACAGTGGTGGAAACGACGATCCATCCAATAAAGCCTCCTGCAGTCGCAGAAGGCCCAAAGTCTAGGGGGCACCTCTTGTGGGCGCCCTATGACTGGCGGGTGCTCGCTGTTGTTAGGCAGGCGACTGACCTGCGTTCAGTTCTAGACCTGCCTCTACAGAGGATTCAAAAAAGAGGATGAAGTCATACAATTGGTTGCCTTACCGTAAACCGGCCGGTACTATTTCGCCTAACTTAATCATACAAGGAAATCATGTCCAAACTCTTACACATCGCCCGTCGTGAAAATTGGGCTGCCGCCGTCCGAAAAGGGGACTACCGCCCTGAGAGCTTGGTTGATGAGGGTTTCATCCATTGTTCGTTGCCTGAACAGGTCGTGTCCGTAGCTGATGCCATGTACCGCGGCCAACCGGAGCTGGTGCTTTTGGTCATCGATCCAGACAGGGTACCTGCCGAGATCCGCTTCGAAGATTGTTATCAGAGCGGCCAGGAATTCCCCCATATCTATGGCCCGCTGCCCGTCGGAGCCGTAGACCAGGTAGTGGCTTTTGAATCCGATCCAGAAGGTCGTTTCAGCTTACCGGTCGATTTTGATCGCAGCGATGGATCCGGCCGGGGACAGTAGTGACTATGCCAGATGAGACAGCGCCACTAGGAGCTATCTCCATCCGGGCTGCGGATCAGTCTGATGCTTCGGATATCGCCCAGCTATTAGGCCAATTAGGTTACCCTTCCAGTTCCGAGCAGGTCGCCGGTCGCCTAGTTCAGGTGAGCGCCAGCCCGGCCGACCAAGTCCTGGTGGTTGAAGCCGGGGGACAGCTGACGGCAATGGCCAGCATCCATTTCATGCTTTACTTTCATCGTGGCGAAACGTTATGCAAGATCACCTCCTTTGTAGTTAAGGAAGGTTACCGGGGCCAGGGGATCGGATCGGCCTTGTTGGCCCTTATCGAGCAAATCGCCCGCCTGCAGGGCTGTCGGCGAATGGAATTGACCAGCGCCGAAATCCGGACGGCTGCCCACGCCTTTTATGAGGGCAAAGGTTACCACAAGGCCGGTTTCAAATTCTACAAGCCTCTTGAGTGATGACCGTCGTTGACCATCCGCCTGCTATTAACAGGCGATTCTGGCCGTTTAGCCATTTGTCCTCAGATTCATTAGTCCCTTTTCTCTTTTCAATGGTTGACTTCCCCGGCAGTAGGTCTAATATTGTGTCGTTATTGGCCGCCTGGCCCTTGGCTACTAAGAAGCCGTTAAAGCGAATAGACAGGCTTTGTCAGTGGAATATGGCGTTAATAGCGACTTAGTATGAAGAAAGTAATCTGGATTTTCGTGGGCTTGCTGGCCATTATCATTATCGCCCTGTTGGGCTTTGTTGCCTATACCCAACTTGCTACGGCCAGTCCTGACCGGGTGGCCCAAGCAGCGCTTCTATCGTCCTCTGACGTTCAGGTTGAATCTGGAGAATGGTTGCTGTTCCAACCTGCTGATGGCCAACCAACTACCGGGCTAGTATTTTATCCAGGCGGCCTGGTCGATCCCCGAGCATATGCCCCATTCGCCCAGGATATCGCTGCCCAGGGTTATTTAGTTGCCATCCCCTCGATGCCCCTGAACCTGGCCGTTTTGGGTATTGGCGAAGCAAAGCAAGTGATCGATGCGTACCCGGAAATCCAGCAATGGGCGGTGGGTGGTCATTCGCTGGGAGGCGCGATGGCTGCCCAATTCATCAAGGATAATCCAGAGGCGGCCGATGGCCTGGTCTTATGGGGTGCTTACCCAGCCGGTGATGCCGACATTTCCAGCCGTGTGTTGCAGGCTGTTTCCATTTATGGTAGCAACGACGGCCTTTCGTCGCCGGAAGAAATAGAAGCATCGAAAAAGCTTTTGCCGCCGGGTACTGTTTATGTAGCTTTAGAAGGGGGGAATCACGCCCAATTTGGTTATTATGGCCCACAGCCCGGCGATAACGATCCCGCTCTTTCCCAGCAGGAACAACAGGACCGGGTTGTAGAAGCCACCGTCAATCTCTTGTCTGGATTGGGTGGCTAGCGCCGGGGAGCAAAAAAGAAAATGAACCAATCCCAGGCGGATGGGTCCAGCGGCGTTAGATCCATTGGCGGTCAATGGCTTGTGCTGGCGGCCGCCATATTGTGGGGCACTACGGGCACGGCCCAAGTCTTTGCGCCTGAAGGAGCTACGCCTTTGTCTGTTGGCGCTGTTCGCCTGGTTTTTGGCGGCTTAACGTTGCTTGTTTGGGCTGCTGCCCGGGGTAGCTTTCGGAATGGGATACATTTACCGCTCAGGCCCACGTTGGTCGCTGCTGGGGGCATTGCCGTCTACCAAGTATGTTTTTTCGCCGGCGTCGCCCGAACCGGCGTCGCCGTAGGCACCATTGTCGGCATCGGCACGGCCCCGGTCTGGTCTGGAGCCCTGGATTGGCTGATAGTAGGTCAACGGCCGGGACGGCGTTGGTTGTTGGCCACCGGCCTGGCCATTATAGGCAGCACATTGTTGATTGCCGGTGGAAGCAGCATTAGTGTGGACCCGTCGGGCGTTTTGCTGGCTATGGGAGCAGGGTTGGCTTATGCCGTCTACACTTTGGCCAGCAAGCAGCTTTTGGCCGTCCGATCACCGGATCTGGTAATGGCTGTCATATTCGTTTTGGGTGCCTTGATACTCCTGCCCATCTTCTTCGGCAGCGATCTGAGTTGGTTAACCGAACCCGGCGGCATGGTCGTGGCCGTCCATCTGGGGGTCATCACTGTAGGAATCGCCTATGCGTTGTTCGCTCGCGGCCTGACGGCTATCGCGGCTTCCTCGGCCGTGACCTTGACTATGGCCGAACCATTGACTGCGGCCATGTTGGGCCTTGTCGTTTTAGGCGAACGGCTGGCCCCCGTGGCCCTTATGGGTATTGCCTTACTATTCGCCGGGTTGGCGGCATTGTCGATTGGGCAACCGGCCGCTGAGAAGGGAGAAAAAAGTAGTTGACGGGTGGGGTGTTGGCTAATAACGCTTGATCAGCTATCGGGCGGTTTTTTCGTAATAGTCGCTAACCGCAAGCTGGACTGTGTTGACGATTTGATTGATCCGGCGCAGGATCAACAAGCTGGCATCGGATTCGACATAGGTCGTCGAAGGGATCTTTAAGCTGCTCTCCACTAAAATATCGCGGAAAAATAGGGTCGCCTCCAGGATGCTGGTTAAGGTCAAACCTGCCCGTCGGCCGTAGGCTCCGTATTTACGGCCGATACGCTGGGCCTCTTTTAGGAAAGTATCGTTTGGCTCTTCGGCCGCCACATATTGCAGCAACAAGCCCATGAGTTGGTGCCCTAATTGTTTGTACTCATTACGTAAATCATGTTCGATTACGGTTTTCATCCAGCGATGGCCTTGGTGATGCGCCACCTGGTTCCGGGTTTGCACCAGCGCTGATTCTGCCCAGTTCTCTGGGAAGTCATTCACATCAGCTTGTTGCCGGCTCAAGTAATTATCGATGTCTTTCCGGGCGAAACGGCGATGACCTCCGGGAGTTCGAAAACTAGGGAAGCTGCCGCTATCGCTCCAGCGGCGCAGAGTCATGCTGTGGACGCCCAACAAAGTCGCCGCCTTACCCAGCGACAACCATTCTCCCTGATCCGTATTGATTTCTAATTCGTCAGTCATGCCGAAACCACGCTAATAGTAACTAAACTCTAGCATAAGTTTACCTTACAAAGAAAGGCAAATCAAAAACAGCGCTTTTTCTGCGGTCGAGAAATTAATTCGACCAGCGCTCTATCACCTTGTAAACTTGGGT
>JAHEJP010000071.1 GCA_024638855.1 Chloroflexota bacterium | reverse complement strand
CGGGCCGAACCCTGCCCGTGGCCGCTAATAAGCGAATTTATGAAGATTATTATGCCCGCTATCGGGCCCTATATCCGGCCTTATCGGCTGAGTTTAAGGCAATCGCCGAGGTGGTTGAGGCGTAGCTAGTATTTGCATAGGTACTGAGCACGGTTCGTCGGGCGATAGAAGCTGTACATAAACAAAGATTAATAATGACCTTTAAGAAGCCCATCGTCTGCCTTGGCATTGTCGTCGCCGACCTGCTTGGCGGACCTGTTCGCAAGTTGCCCGAGCGCGGCAGACTGGAATTAGTCGATAAAATGGGCCTTTTTAGCGGAGGTTGCGCTGTGAATACGGCAACCGCGCTGGCCCGGCTTGGACTGCCGGTCGCCGTCATTGGCAAAGTAGGTGATGATCCGCTTGGTGAATTTTTGGTGAATGCTTTGGCCGACCAGAACGTAAATACGAGCGCCATACAACAGGACGCTGATGCTGGAACTTCAGCCACCATGGTCATGGTCGATCCTGATGGAGAGAGGCGTTTCCTACATTATATCGGCGCAAATGCTTGCTTGACGACTGACGATGTTGAGTTATCGATGATCGATCAGGCGGCTATCCTCCACATTGGCGGTTGTTTTGTGATGCCAGGTCTAGATGGAGAACCGACCTTGTCGCTCTTGCGATACGCACGTCAGGCAGGTGTGACGACATTCCTTGATACGGCCTGGGATGTTCAGGATCGCTGGCTGAATCTGATTGGGCCTTATCTGCCCTATATCGACTACATGGTGCCTAGTCTATCAGAAGCCAGAGCCATAACCGGCCGGGACAATCCGGTTGAAATTGCCTATTCGCTAATCGAAATGGGCGCCGGCACAGTGGCCATTAAGATGGGTGCGGATGGTTGCCTGGTAATGGGTGGTGACAGTCTGCCCCATCATTTCCCGGCCTATGAGGTGAATGTGGTCGATGCAACCGGTGCGGGCGATGCTTTTGCCGCGGGTTTTATCGCCGGCGTGTATATGGAATGGCCTATCGACCAGACAGCAGGCTTAGCTAACGCCCTTGGCGCCCTCTGTGTCACGGCGATGGGTGCCCAAGGTGGGTTGGGATCTTTGGAAGAAACGCTTTTCTTCATGGGTGATCAGAGTGCGTAGTGATGTTTGAGAATTTGAGGGATAGGAATGACGATGATTAAACGAAGCGAAGTGAGAGCGGCTCAATCCAGGGCGGCCGAGTTTTTGACCCAAGTCGGTATTCAACTAACGCCAGAAGAAAAAGTAAATATCGAGATAGCCGAGTTTGGACTGGACGAATTGGAACGAACTGGTTTAGAATTGGTCGTTTATGTCAACACAGATCGGTACTGTGCAAAGGAGTTGGTGCTTTTTCCAGGACAGACTTGTCCAGAGCATCTTCATCCACCTGTCTTCGGCGAACCGGGCAAGATGGAAACATTCCGTTGCCGTTGGGGCAAGGTCTGGCTCTATGTAGCCGGCGATCCAACGAATCCAATTAAGGCCACCATTCCCGAAGGCAGCGAAGAGTATTACACAGTATTTCGCGAAATTGAATTGAATCCCGGTGAACAATATACCATCCCTCCTAACACATTGCATTGGTTCCAAGCGGCCGGGGAGGGTGCCATCGTTTCGGAATTCTCTAGCACCAGCCGGGATGAGTTTGACATCTTTAGCGATCCTCGGATCAAACGGATGCCTGAGATCGAGGAAGATTAGGAAACGGCTTATTCATGAATACCTGCCTGCGCTGAAATAAACGATGAAACTCTACAGGCGAAACTGGACGCGGCGCGAAATAGAATCAAGGGTCGGCCGGATCGAACAAATCGGCGGGCTGCGCCGTCTTCAATGGACAGAAGGTTCCGAAACCGGCAGTGAACAGATCCAGGTCCGTACCGGTGCTGGCTTAAGTTACTATGCCAGCCCATCTCGAGCCCTGGACATATCTTTGGCTGAGTTCGGAGGTGTTCCTCTGACATGGCAGTCGGCCAATGGCGATGTCCATCCTGCATATTATGACGACAAAGGCGCTGGCTGGCTGCGGACAGCCGTTGGTGGATTGTTAGTGACTTGTGGCCTCGGCTATGTTGGCGCGCCAGGCGCGGATCAAGGCCAGGCATATGGTCTTCATGGCCGGATACACCATCTGCCGGCTCATCATATCAGCGCCAGTGGACGGTGGAGCGGTGATGAGTACGAGATTCATATCAGTGGTGAAGTAAATGAGACGGCCATCTTAGGCGAACACATACGCTTGACGCGGCGCATAAGTAGCCGGCTAGGGCAGAACCGTATTGACATAAAGGATGAGGTCCAGAATTTTGGTTTCTCTTCAACGCCCCACATGATCCTTTACCATTTTAACTTTGGGTTTCCACTACTAGATGAAGGGACGACGATACAATTTCCATCTGGCCGGGTTAATCCTAGGGATGAGGGCGTTCCAGTAGAGGGATATGATCGTTGGGATCCGCCCGAGGCAAAATACCAGGAACGAGTCTATTATCATCAAGAATTTTCGGGCGACGGGGTCAGTGCCACGATTCATAATCCACAATTTCCGATGATATCAGGTCCGGCACCTCTTTCGGTGCGACTTAGCTGGTCAACACGTCAATTGCCCAAATTAGTTCAATGGAAGATGTCTGGTGCTGGGGTTCATGTATTAGGCATAGAGCCAGCGAATTGTTACGTGGAAGGACGGGCTGACGAGCGAGCCCGCGGCACGCTGGTGATCTTGGAACCTGGCGAGACACGCGAGTATGAATTGGCCTTTGAAGTCATAACAAATGAGTATTCTGTCTAAAGCTCGTCCCACAAGAATCATCAACGCAGTTGCGCCAATTCGCATTTGTGATAATGGCGGTTGGACTGATACCTGGTTCGCCGAGCACGGCAAGATATTTAATATCGGCGTATACCCATATGCGGAAGCGCAGATCGAGGTTTTTCCGTCGGCGATTCTACCAGAACGAGTGGTAATCTATGCCGAGAATTATGGTGAACGATATACGCCCAAACGAGAACAAACCGGCTGGGATCGTCACCCAATATTGGAAGCTGCCATCGAACTGATGGGTGCGCCAGAGGAGCTTTCCTTTCAAGTGACCATTTTTTCGGAAGCGCCCAGCGGGGCATCCACCGGCACTTCAGCGGCAGTTACCGTGGCCTTGATTGGGGCGATGGATATGTTGACTCCTGGCAGACTAACACCTCATGAGGTTGCTTACCGGGCACAGTCAGTTGAAGTAGATATGCTGGGCCAGCAATGCGGCATCCAAGATCAGCTTTGTTCAGCCTATGGTGGGATCAATTTCATCGACATGTTCGCTTACCCCTACTCGTCGGTGTCCCAAGTACAGGTACCGAATTCAACCTGGTGGGAATTAGAGCGGCGTTTAACTTTAATATACCTGGGCCGGTCCCACAGCTCTTCCCAGGTTCATGAGACAGTGATTCGCGATCTCGAAAATGCTGGGCCGGATGATCAACGTCTTGAGGATTTGCGGGCAACTGCCGTGCCGTCCAGGGATGCGATCTTCGCTGGAGATTTCACTGCACTCGGACAGGCAATGATACAGAATACAGAGGCTCAACGCCGGCTGCACCCCCATTTGGTCAGCGAGGATTCTTCACGCATCATCGAAATCGCTAAAGACCACGGCGCTTTGGGTTGGAAAGTGAATGGCGCTGGAGGTGAAGGTGGCTCCATTACACTCCTTTGTGGCGAGCGTTCATCGGTCAAGAGAGCCATGATTCGCGAGATCGAAGAAGAGAATTCTTTGTTTCAGAATATACCCGTTTACTTGAGCCGTTATGGCTTACGAATCTGGGACCGGAATCTTGAAGGATAGTTACTAACGGCAACAAGTCGATTAATATCATCGAGGTCATAAGCCGTTAAAGAAGAGAAAAATCATGAATAAATATGGTTATCGTTTTTCATTTGGACCTTGGAATATCCATGAAGGAGCGGATCCTTTTGGTCCCCCGGTAAGAGCATCTGTAACCTTTGAAGACAAATTATCAGTTTACAGAGAATTAGGCTTCGATGCCGTTCAGTTTCACGACGATGACGCGGTGCCTGAGTTAGATGATCTGTCGCCGGCCGAAATCCGTCAGGAGGCTCGGGCCATGCGGCGCAAGCTCGAAGAGAACGGGCTGGTGGCCGAATTCGTCGCCCCCCGACTTTGGGAAAAACCAATCACTATCGACGGTGGATTTACGGCCAACGATCCTGCCGTTCGTGCCTATGCCATCGATAGGACAAAAAAGGCAGTTGATATCGGCCGTGAATTGGATACTCATTTGATGGTCTGGTGGTTGGCGCGCGAAGGCACATATATGCGGGAAGCGAAGGACGCCGTGAAAGCTACTCATCATCTGATCGAAGCGCTCAATGCTGTGCTGGAGTATGATCCCGAAGTGCGCATAGCCATCGAGCCGAAACCCAATGAGCCTATGGACCTGGCCTATATCCCTACCATGGGTCATGGGTTAGCTCTTGGAATGCAGAGTAAGGACCCCGCCCGCGTAGGTGTCTTGATGGAGTCGGCTCACGCTGTTTTAGCCGGCCTCGACCCGGCCGATGAAATCAGTTTCGCCCTTGCCTTTGGTAAATTATGGAGTGTCCATCTTAACGACCAGAATGGGCTGAAATTCGACCAGGACCGCTCGTTCGGTTCCGTTGACTTACGACGGGCATTTAACCAAGTGCGGGTTTTAGATGAGAATCGTTTTTGGGAAATCGGCATGATCGGCCTGGATGTGAAAGCCATCCGCACCCAACTGGCTGATGTCAGCACGAAACATCTACGTAACAGTTTGGACACTTTTTTGCGCCTAGTCGAGGTGTCCCGTGCGATAGATCGCCAAACTGTTGAGGAATTGATCGCTGCTCGCGATTACGAAGAACTGGATTGGCTCATCTTACAAAGTCTGATGGGCGCTTAGTGGAATATCCGGCCGGTTTCTTATTACTTATTTGACATAATGTTATGAATCGTTCGTACTGATTTTGGAGAAGATCATGACCCGCATCGTCGATCTTTCCGTTCCAATTGGCGAAGATACGCTAAGTCCTCCATCTGTGGGAATCCAGCTTGAGCTGACCAGTTATCACCGAGGTCCAGGGTTTTGGCAGGCCAGCAAGATCGAGATGTTGTTGCACACTGGCTCCCATGTCGATTTCAGCAAGCATGTCCAAGAAGATGGCGAAACGGCCGCGGATGTTGCCTTGGAACGTGTATTTGGCCAGGCGCTTGTTGTTGATTTGAGTTTCGCAGGTGCCAACCATGAGATCTCGGTGGCCGATCTAGAAACCCATGCCCCGGAGATCCATCAGGGGGACATCGTCCTGGTCCGTACCGATTGGACGGAGAAGCATTGGGGTAATTTTCCTACTTATTACATGGAGTCGCCTTACTGCTCGCCCGAAGCGGCTCAATGGCTTGTTGATAGGGGCGCGAAGGCGATTGGTTTTGACTGCTTCAGTGAGTACTGCGCGCGTTTACCGGATTTTGATTCGGAAGATTTCATCATTCATAAGGTCATCCTAGAGAATGGAGCGATCTTAATGCAGCAGTTAACGAATTTTTCCCAATTACCGGCCGACCGGCGATTTCAATTCTTCGCTCCATTCATCAAGATCCGGGGAGCCGAGGGCTCACCGGCCCGCTTTTTTGTTTTGTTGGACACGTGATTGGAAGGATCGATCAGCCGTATTAGTTGACATAAAATATTTATATCTTGGTGACTTCTGGTCATCGATATTTGATAAGGAGGTATGGATGTGTCTGTAACAAACTATTTTCTGCCCCAGTCACTCGACGAAGCCTTACGGCTCGTTTCTGAGCATGAAGATGCTTTGTTGGTGATGGGTGGAGGGACAGTCACGATGCCACTCATTAATGAAGGCATTTCTGCGCCTGAACAAGTGTTGGGGCTTCGGAGAGCGGGACTTGACTACATCCGCCAGGAAGGAGGTGGCCTTGTTTTAGGCGCCACGACCACGCTTAGCCAGATACTGGACGAGGCGCCAATTCCTATGCTGCGCGAAGCAGCCCGCAATACAGCCGCCTGGGCCGTGCGGAATATGGGCACAGTTGGCGGTAATTTCTTCGTGCCGCCGCCAGCCGGCGATTTGGCCACGGCTCTATTGGCTTTAGACGCCGAACTCAAGCTGGTCAGCCGGGACGGCGATCACAGAGTTCCTGTTTCCAGATTTTATACCGGCTTCATGACCAATGTGCTCGAAGATGACGAATTGCTAGCCGAGATATGGGTGCCAATGCCTGAAGGGCAGACAGCTTTTATCAAATACGGCCGGAAGGAAGCCAATACTCCCGCTGTAGTTACTGTTGCAACACATATCGTGAACCAAAATGGCCAGGTTACTAAAGCCCGCCTAGCCTTAAATGCCGTCGGCCCGCACCCGTTCCGGGCGCGAAAAGCCGAGGCGGTTCTGGAAGGGTCAGCGTTAGGCGCAGACACCATCGAAGCGGCAGCCAAAGCAGCTGCTGAAGAGTGCCAGCCATCAACGGACGCTATCGCCAGTGAATGGTATCGACGCAAAATGGTGAAAGTTTTCGTCGGCCGGGCTTTGAATCAATTAGCCGGTGAGGAGGGATAACAATGGCCGCAAAAATTGTTACTTTCACATTAAACGGCCGCGAGACGGATGTCATGATTCGGCCCTTGACCACCGTTCAAACCTTGCTGCGAGAGCAATTGGGTTATACGGCCACGAAAATTGGGTGCCGGCAGGGCGGATGTGGCAGCTGTACGGTATTGTTGGATGGGGAGCCGGTGGCTTCTTGCTTGCTGCCAGTCGAAGATATCGCCGGCAAAGAATTAACTACCCTCGAGGGTATCACCCCAGATCATGGCCTGCATCCCATCCAGGAAGCTTTCTTTGAGAACTTCGCCACTCAATGCGGCTATTGCACGCCTGGCGTCATTATGGTTTCTAAGGCATTGCTTGAACGTAATCCTCAACCCAGCCGCCAAGAGATAGTCGACGCTTTGGCTGGAAACGTCTGCCGCTGTACTGGCTATGATTCCATCATCCTGGCCATTCAAGATGCGGCCGGACGGATGAACGGCCATCATGGAGGTGAAGCATGAACGCAGATAATTTGAACGCTGTCGGCCAGTCAGTCCAACGCCGTGATGGTATGGGTCACGTAACAGGAAAAACAACCTATATTGACGACATCAAGTTCCGGGATATGTTACACCTGAAGATGGTGCGCAGCCCGGTACCCCATGCCAAGATAAACGGCATTGATTTCTCGGAAGCTGAGAAGGTGCCCGGTTTCGTTCGTGCTCTGACCTATAAGGATGTTCCTAAGAACATTTATACGATCCTGTGTTTGATCGGCGTTGGTCCTGATGAAGAGCCGGTGTTGGCCGAGGATACGGCCCGCTTCAGAGGTGAACAAATAGCAGCCATTGTCGCCGAGACAGAAGAAGCGGCGATGGAGGCGGCCGGAAAAGTGCAGCTTGATTTTGAGGAGCTACCGGCTGTTTTCGATGTGGAAGAAGCCTTAAAACCCGATGCACCCATACTGAAACATTGGGGTACGAATTACTTCGTTTACGAAGGCCATCATTGCCGTCGTGTACGTTATGGTGACGTGGACAAGGGTTTTGCAGAAGCCGATTATATCGTCGAAGAACGATACCAGACGAGTCCCATCGAGCATGCGCCAACTGAGACGACCGGCTGCATCGTTAATCCAGAGGCTGATGGGCGGTATACGGTCTATACCAATACCCAAGCCCTTTTCTTCACCCTGGATAATGCAGCCTTGATCCTCGAGATTCCCTTCAACAAGTTACACTTAGTTGGTGGAACAGTCGGCGGCGGATTTGGCGGCAAAGTGGATGTCATTGTTGAGCCAATCGCCATCCTGGCGGCCATGAAAACCGGTCGGCCGGTGCGCTACGTGTATAGGCGCGATGAAGAGATGCGCGTTTCTTCAACGCGCGGCGCCTGGCGCATGTACTACAAAGACGGGGTAATGAAGGACGGCCGGATCGTGGCTCGGCAGGTTACATCCTTTGCCGATGCCGGTGCCTATAACCGGCACACGCCTTACGCTGTGACAAAACATGCGGCCAACGTAGCAGGACCCTATAACATTCCTAACGTGTCCATCGACGCCTACTGTGTCTACACCAACCGGCAGCCAGGTAGTGCTATGCGAGGCTTTGGCGTGACGCCAGCCTCATTTGCACTGGAAGTGCAAATGGACAAAATCGCTGAGACTATCGGCATGGATCCTTGGGAAATTCGCTTTGTAAACGCCTATAGAAATGGGGACATCAAACCACACCGAAAGGTCGTTGAAGATGCTACCCTGATCGAGGCGATGCAGGCCGCGGCCGAGATGGTTGGTCATGAACTTCCCGAACACCTCAAGGCAATGAATTCAAATGACAGAGAAGGAGGCAACCATGGCTAAAGTAAGAGGGACAGGGATTGCGGCCGTTAATTACCCGACAGGTATGAATCTGGGCGGCGATCCCAGCCAAGCTCTAATTCACGCGACGACGACTGGCACGTTTGTCATCAGCCTTTCCAGCACGGATCTAGGCCAGGGGTTGAAAACGGTAATCGCCCAAATCGGGGCTGATGCTCTAGGCGTGCCGGTAGAAAATGTCATGATCGATACGGCCGATACAGACACTGGGCCGCACTGCATGGGTACCTTCGCCAGTAGGGCCACCCACCGGGTAGGTAATGCCGTGATCATGGCAGCCCAAGAAGCCCGCAAGGTCTTGCTAGAAGTAGCGGCCGATGAGCTTGAGGTCAGCCCTGATGATTTGGAAACGGATGGACAAGGCAACATCTTGGTTAAGGGCGCACCTGGTCGGAATATTGGCCTGGTGGATACGGCCCTGGCGGCTCACTTCAAATATGCTAAGACGATATCAGGTCGGGGCATGTACATGAAACCGAAGAGTGACGTCGATCCAGAAACCGGGGCCATGGATCCTGATAGCACCGAGGCTCATGCCTGCACCATTGCCGAAGTCGAAGTGGACACAGAAACGGGCCAGGTTGATGTACTCAGTCTCAAGAGCGCCTACGAAATTGGTCGCCAGGTAAACCCGGCATTGGTTGAGGGTCAAATAACTGGTGGCAGCGTAATGGGCATGGCTCACGCTTTGATGGAGACAACCGCTCCCTACTATCCGTCCGTCGATCATAGCCCAGGTAGTTACAGCGATTATCTCATACCGGGCGCTGCGGATATCCCCGAGGTCGACAGTGTCGTCTTGGAATACCCCTCTTCGACAGGACCTTTTGGCGTGAAAGGGGTGGGCGAGATGACGGCCAACTCGCCTATTCCGGCCATCGTCAATGCTATTTATGATGCCATAGGCGTCCGCTTCACTGAATTACCGGTCACTCCCGAAAAAATCCTGAGAGGTCTGGAGGAAAAAGAAGCGAACGGAACTTAAGGAAGAACCAACATTCAGCGTCACGAAAGGTCTTGCTAGCCAGAGGCTTTTGGCAGGCCGGTCATTTCGTGCCAAACAAAATTTTAGGAGATGTAACAATGCTTAAAGTCATTTCATTGTTGAAACGCAAGGAAGATATCAGCCTAGAGGAGTTTCGTAAATGGGCTCTCGAAGAGCATCCTGCTCTGGGTAAAAAACTTCCAGGTCTTCGTCACTATCGCATGAGCGTTGTACTGGAAGATGGTCCGGATTTGCCCTGCCATGCTGTATCGGAATTCTGGTTCGACGATAATGATGCGCGCATCGCGGCGTTTTCGACACCAGCAGGCAAAGCGGCGGCCGAAGACGCCGCGGCCAACTGTTCAACTCGAGTTCACTTGTTAACCGAAGAAAAGGTGCTCGTTGCTTAGCAAGCTGTAATTATTGGAATAAGGGACCGGGGTTTGCCCCGGTCCAGACACCTAGTTGAAACCCCACATACTCATGAAGATGTGGAGAAGGAAGGCCTAATAAATGAGAGTAGGCATCCAAAGTGAAATGATACGCAGTGAGTTGGAGGAAGTTGTCGGTCAGGATTTCATTTCTGTCGATAGAATTGACCAACTCATCTACTCAACCGATTGGTCGTGGATGCCCCAGATGTGGCTGGACCGCGGTCAGAAGTTGATGCCCCCAGATTACATCGTCCAGCCGGGCAGTGTCGAAGAGATAACTGCCATCATGGAAATCGCCAACAAATACCGGATTCCAGTCATCCCTTTTGGTGGTGGCTCCGGTACCCAAGGAGGTGCACTGCCGGTATATGGAGGCATCATCGTTGATCTCAAACGGCTCGACAAGATCCTGGAAATCGACGAAAAATCCCTGACGGTGAGGGCCGAAGCCGGCATCATCTTGTCCCAGTTGGAATGGGCTGTGAACGAGAAAGGATTGATGTTGCCCCATTATCCAGCATCGGCGAATTGCGCTACCTTGGGTGGCTGCCTTGCGCCACGCGGTACGGGAACCACTAGCACCAAGTACGGTAAGGCTGAGGACATGGTGCTTAATATGGAGGTGGTGCTGCCGACAGGCGAGATCATCCATACGCCGCCAGTACCCCAACACGCATCTGGCCCAGATTTCTTCCGGTTGTTCTTGGGCGCTGAAGGGACATTTGGCATCATCACCAAGGCAACGATGCAGTTGGATTACTTACCAGAGACGCGGTATTTACGAGCCTTGCTGTTTGATGACCTGGGAAATGCCTTGGAGGCCGGTCGCCAGATCATGACCAAGCGTTTCGATCCCTTCGTCATTCGCCTTTATGATCCCACGGAGACGTTGTCCAGGATAAAGAAGATCCTCGGCTATGAACTGGAGGGGGCGTATATGGTGCTTGGCTTTGATGGCGATCCTGATCTAGCGGCGTTACAAGAAAGAAAAGCCCTGGAGATCTGTACGGCATTAGATGCGCGGGATTTGGGCCGTGAACCAGGCGAGCGCTGGTGGGAACATCGGTATGACTTTTACTACCCGCCACAAAGTTTGAAACTGCCCTGGATGTACGGTACGACAGAAACTATCACCACCTACGATAAGATCGAAAATCTGTATTGGGCGGAGAAGAAAGCTGTCGAAGAAGGATTCGCCGAATGGGATGCGAGATTCATCGGTCATTTTTCTCACTGGTTCCACTGGGGCGTGATGTTGTATTGCCGTTTCATCATAGAGAATCCCCCTGAAGACCCTGAAGAAGCTTTACGGTTGCATAACCGGGTATGGAACACGGCCATGACGGCCGTGCTAGAGAATGGCGGGATGATCAATGAGCACCATGGCGTTGGCCTCAAATTGGCCCGCTACATGCGCCGTCAATATGGCGATGCCTGGCCCTTTATGCTCAGGCTGAAAAAGACGATCGACCCCAACGGAATCATGAACCCCGGCAAAGTGGGGTTTGGTTTCTAATGAATGGAACTGGCACACGCCATTGAACAAAGCGAAGGAATGATCACATGATAGAGAACGTGATAGAAACCACTGAGAATTGTCGCTACTGCTTGATGTGTCGCCACGTCTGCCCAGTCGGCCATGTTACCCGGAAAGAAACACTGACCCCGCATGGTTGGGGTCTAACCATCGCCTCGGTGCGCAGAGGGATCATAGAGCTAGATGAAGACATCGTCGACGTGATTTACAGTTGTGCTGACTGTGGCACGTGCCGGGCCAATTGTGTAACAGACCAACCACTGCCATCGGCCATCGTCGCGATGAGGGCAGAAATCGTGAGCCAGGGTCTGGCGCCACCGGCTGCCTACGAAGTACATGAGAAGTTGCAAAATTGGGGCAATCCTTATGGCCCAGAAGTGCCGAACGGAAATGGTGGTCAAGGTGAAGTAGCCTTATTCATCGGCGATGATGCTCATTTCCTTGGCTCGGAAATGTTAGGCTCCGTCTTGTCTTTATTGGAGGTGGTTGGCGTCAGGCCTGTGCCGATCGGGATTGGACGCAATAATGGCTACTTGGCCAGCAGCCTGGGTTTTCCTGAAACGGCCGCCAACTTAGCCCAGGCAACGCTAGATGAATTGGAGACAATTGGAGCCAAGAGTATGCTGGTCCTGACGCCCGGCGATTACTACGCTTTTCGACAACTCCATGAGGAGCGATTAGGTATGGAATGGCCGCAGGAGGTTGGCTTATTGGAAGTGGTTCCATTCCTGGCTGAGCAGATGCAGGCAGGGAACCTAGCATTCAAGCAGGGGGACGATCAAACGCCTTATGCCTATCTGGATCCGACGCATGCCATCCGGATCAGTACCCGTCATGAAGCTCCCCGCCGGTTGTTGGCGGCCGTGATGCAAGCACCAGTCACCGAATTATTCTGGCGTCGCGAGCGGGCCCACCCGAGCGGCAACGTTGCCCTGCAATATACCCAACCCCATATCGCCAACCATCTCACTTATTCGCGTCTCGGCGATGCGCTGGAACGAGGCGTGCGTTTACTGATCACCGAGGATCCTGGCAGTTTGGCTCAATTGAACCGGCATGCCGATCGCTTCGGGTTGCGCACCCAAAACTTGTACGAATTGCTCGCAGATCACTTGGCTTAAGAAGGCAACAGCGAAGCGTGTTGTTGCCAACCTTGTTACTTTTACAGTCATATTATCAGATTCAACCGAGGAGGTTAAAATGCATTTGTCGATGCACAATTGGATGAGGGCGGAGCCAATAGAGGTGACCGTCGCTAGATTGGCCAAGTATGGTTACGAAAGTATCGAAATCAGCGGTGAACCCGATACCTACGACACCAATCATGTGCGTAGCGTTCTGAAGGAATACGGCATTCGTTGCTGGGGATCCGTGACCTTGATGCTTGGCGAGAGAAATCTGGTTGCTAAGGATCAGGCTCAACGTGAGTTATCCGTACAGTATGTTAAGGATTGTGTCACTATGGTTAAGGAACTGGATGGTTACGAAATGACCATCGTTCCTGCCACGGTGGGCAAGATCGTACCTGATGGCACACCAGAAGAAGAATGGGAATGGGCGGTTGGTAGCATGCGCGAGATATATGATCACGCTTTGAAAGAAGGTGTCGTTCTTGCCGTGGAACCGATCAACCGCTTTGAAACATACTTCTGTTCGCGGGCGGCCCAAGCGATCGCCCTGGCGAAAGCGACCGGTCCAGAATGCGGCGTCTGTCTTGATGCTTTCCATATCAATATGGAAGAAGTGGACCCCTATGAATCGATCCGTTCCGCCAAGGGATTACTGGTGGACTTCCACGTGGCGGATACGAACCGTTTCGCTTGTGGTCAAGGCCATTGGGACTGGCTCAAACTCGTCGGCGTGCTAAAGACCATTGGTTATGATGGGGCCCTGACAGTAGAGTTCGTGGCGCCTATCGATAGGACGCCGGCAAATCCCTATCCCGACGCTATCGAGACAAACCCGGTTGACATCTCGCCTGAACAGAAGAAGTTCATCGAGGAACATGGCTCAAGCCTGTTAACTGAGGAGTTCTATAGTTGGCAGGTGAAGACTTGCGCTGATACGCTGCTACCTATCATCTCTTAAATTAACGTTGGCTCAGTTTCGATCTTTGGCCGGATCAGGCGGTTGATGAATAACCATCGGATCAACTTCGCCCCCATCGCAAGATGAAGCGGAGTAATAGTCGCCTGGAGCGAATTGATAGAGAGTGACGTAGATACAGAAAACGCGTCCTCAAGCTTGCGTCCATTCTGCTTGGGGACGCGTCGCTCGTAAATCATTACTATTTTTCCTGCCGCGAGACTTTAGCATGAGGCAGGTGAAGACATAGCGCCTACATAAATTCGGAATGGAGAAATTGGCATGACCAAAACGGTTGTACTGATCGGCACTCTGGATACCAAAGGGCCAGAGATGGCTTATCTTCGTGATCAACTGCAAGCATTGGGGCTAAGTACAACTGTGATCGATTCCGGTATCTTGGGCGAGCCTCTTGACATCGTGCCTGACATCGATCATGCGGAAGCAGCAACTTACGCCGATACGACCATCGAGACCCTGCAGAATGCCGGTAGCCGGGGAAAGGCTGTGGCTGGTATGCGAGAAGCCCTGCGAAAACTCACGCTGACTCTGTATGAAAAGGGAGAGTTAGATGCCATCGTCAGTATGGGTGGGGCTGAGGGGGCCGTCATGGGCGCTGCGGCGATGATGGTCTTACCGGTAGGCGTTCCCAAAGTCCTGGTTACGCCTATTGCTTCGGGTTATCATTTTTTTGAGCCGCTGGTTGGCACGCGAGATATGATCGTTATCCACTCGGTAGTGGATATCCTTGGTCTTAACCCCATTGCCTGCACTATCTTCGACAATGTCGCCGCCGCTTTGAAGGGGATGTTGGAGTACGGACATGGGTTGCCAAGGCCGAAACCCGGCGAAAAATACGTTGCGATGACGATGTTGGGTAACACGACGACGGCCGTGATGGCCGCAAAAGAAGTACTGGCCAAACACGGCTACGAAGCAGTCATCTTCCATTCCAACGGGGTTGGCGGCCCGGCCATGGAAGAGTTGGCCAGCTTGGGTCAGTTCATCGGCGTGATTGATTTCACGACCAATGAGATTTACGATCCAATGGTCGGCGGCATTCACGATGGTGGACCCAATCGCCTGAAGGAAATCGGCCTGTTAGGGCTGCCCCAAGTCGTGGTCCCGGGCTGCATCGATTTCAGCGTCTGGAACGCGGGAACTGTCCCGGCCGCCTTGAAGGGCCGGCCTGTATACGACCACAATCCCGAATATGCGCTTGTCCGGGCTAGTCATGAAGAGATGATCGAGTTGGGTCATATCTTCAGCCAGCGGCTGAACATGGCCAAAGGACCCGTTATTGTCGCCGTACCAACGCAAGGTTTATCGATTCCCAATGTGCCAGGTGGGCCTTTCTGGGATCCACCGGCCGATGCTGATTTCTTGGCTACTGTACGAGCTGAAATACGTGAGGATATCTCCGTGTTTACCTTTGAGCGGCATGTTAACGATCCCGTCTTCGGCCGACAGGTAGCCGAGTTGTTTGTCGATATGATGGCCCGGCTTTAGGGTCAATATCTTTGTCAATGGATCATATTTTCTGGATTGCATGATACTTAACAGATGTTAAAGGCCTCTGCCTTTGAATCCATTTCATAGCAGAGGATACGATTTACAAAGGAGTAAGGACTATGATTGCCGAGAGCAGTACAAACTACAAAAACCTACCCCATTTTACCAAAGGAGATGAAGAATTCCGGGCCAAGTTTTTGTCTTGGGACCTGGGCGATTTAACTTTCGTGGATATAAGGGAATACTTGAAGGTAAAGGACCTTATCATCGTTCCCATGGCAAGCCTGGAACAACACGGTCCGCACCTGCCCCTTTATACCGATACCATAACGGCCATCGAGATGTCCCGACGGGTATCGGAGATCATCGGCGTCTTGCATACGCCTCCCGTTTGGATGGGATATTCCCCACAACACATGCACGATCCGGGCATGGGCCGGGGCACCATCACTATCCGTAGCTCGACGTTGCTGCGTTTGATCCATGATGTCGGCCGTAGCCTGATACACCATGGTTTCAACCGGATTATTTTCATGAATGGGCATGGTTCCAATGTAAAGGTGATCGATCCGGTCTTGCGCCAGCTGCGCTACGAAACAGGGGCGCTTATAGGCTTCGTCAAGCCCTACATGGAGCGTTACTATGGCATTTTGGAGGGCTTAATGGAAAACCCTCCAGAAGAAACACCCGGCTGGCACTCAAGCGAGCTGGAGACTTCTCAGGATCTTGCCTGGAACGAAAACAAAGTGCGTATGGACAGGGCCGAATTTACCAAAGCTCACATCCCTGAGTTTTTGCCGAAATCATTCGCCAAAAAGGATGGCATGCCGGACGTAGAATTCGCTGGATATACGTACTTTAATTTTCCCATGGACCATCACGAGTTCATAGAGAGCGGCGTGATTGGGAATCCGTTGCGGGCTACCAAGGAGAAGGGGGAAGAGTCATTCCGGCGGCTGTCTGAACATGTCGCTCGTGGCATATTAGAATTGATGGAAGTGCCGGTGGAAGTACACGATAGGGAATTTCGAGACCGAGTGATGTAGGA
Source organism: Chloroflexota bacterium (assembly GCA_024638855.1). Taxonomy (GTDB): domain Bacteria; phylum Chloroflexota; class Anaerolineae; order Promineifilales; family Promineifilaceae; genus UBA11865. The sequence goes on along the minus strand of JAHEJP010000071.1, from coordinate 1,000 downwards.
GTAGTGTTATGAAAGTTGGTGTTTTCAGTTTTGTCTTTCAGGATTTGTTATCCTATGACCAGGCTTTAGATTGGATATCCGCTGTCGGGGCGGAGGCTGTCGAGGTGGGCTCTGGCGGTTACGTGGCCGAGTTGGGTGAATCTTATTGCAAGCCGGCCGATTTATTGGCCGATGAGAAACGCCTAGTCGAGTGGAAGAAATTAGCCGACGACCGTGGGTTGGAAATCAGCGCTTTAAGTTGCCATGGCAATCCTCTACACCCGGATCCGGAAGTGGCCAACCTGCACCGGCGCGAGTTTCGAGACACGGTTCGCGTTGCCGGCAAGATCGGTGTGCGCCGGGTGATCACTTTTTCCGGATGCCCAGGCGATAGCGAAAATAGCAAATATCCAAATTGGGTCACTTGTCCTTGGCCGCCGGACTTCTTACGCATACTAGATTGGCAGTGGAACGAAAAAGTCATCCCCTACTGGCAAGAGGAAGTTCAGTTCTGCCGCGATCACGGCGTTGACATGATCTCTCTTGAGATGCACCCGGGATTTGTGGTCTACAACCCGGAGACATTGTTGCGATTGCGGGAGAATGTAGGGCCGGAGATCGGGGCAAACTACGATCCTAGCCACCTCTTTTGGCAAAATATCGATCCCATTGCCGCTATCCGGGCCTTGGGCGAGGCAATCTTTCACGTTCACGCCAAAGACACCCAAATTGATCCGTTCAACACGGCCGTCAATGGCGTGCTGGATACGAAACCCTATGCTGACGAGATCAATCGATCTTGGATATTCCGCACCGTCGGTTACGGACATGGAGACAAGTTTTGGAAAGACTTAGTAAGTAACTTGCGCCTAGTTGGTTATGATTACGTACTCAGCATGGAGCATGAAGATAGCCTGATGTCCTTGCGAGAAGGTCTGGAAAAGGGCGTCAGCTTTTTGAACGATTTGGTCCTGACTGATGAGCGAGGAAAACCCTGGTTCGAGTCATGAATCAAGGCGAT
>JAHEJP010000070.1 GCA_024638855.1 Chloroflexota bacterium | reverse complement strand
CGTTACCATGTCTTTGTCTTGACCTCTTTAGTGCCAATATTTTTGGGAAATTGACCGATGCCCACTATCAATGATGTGGCAAAACGAGCGGGGGTCGCTCCCATCACTGTTTCCCGAGTGATAAATAGTTCAGGTTATTTCAGCGACGAGACTCGCCAACGAGTGGAAGCAGCCATCACCGAATTGGGGTACGTTCCTAATAGACTAGCGCGTGGCTTGAGAACGAAACGGACCAATACCCTGGCCTTGGTCATGACAGACATCACCAACCCTTTTTTCACAACCATAGCAAGGGGCGTGGAAGATACGGCCGGTGAAGCCGGCTATACCGTAACATTCTGCAATACGGATGAGTCAGAAGCCAAGGAACAGAAGTATCTCGATCTGCTAATCCAACAACAGGTTGATGGCATCTTGCTGGTGCCGGCTCGCAGCACACCCAGTTCCGTGAATTACCTTCAGAAACATAACAAACCGGTCGTAGTGCTGGATCGTCGCATGCCTGGCGGCGAAACGGACGTTGTGCGCTGCGCTTCAAAGGAAGGGGCATACCATCTGGTTCGCCTGCTTCTTGATCTAGGGCACCGTCGGATCGCCTTGTTGGGTGGTCCAGAAGGGGTATCTACAGCTGAGGATCGTTTATTGGGTTATATACAGGCGATGGAAGAAGAAGGTCTCGAAGACTTCAAAGAACTGGTGCAAGTCGGTTCATTCACACAATTAAGTGGTTACGAAATGGCCAAACTGGCAATTTCCCTGTCGCCACGACCGACAGCGATGTTCGCCGCGAATAATTTCATCGCCTTTGGAGCCTTGAAAGCGCTCCAAGAGATCGGGCTGAAAGTGCCAGGCGATCTGGCCCTGGTGGCCTTTGATGATCTGCCGCCTTCGTTAGTTATCTTTCCTTTTTTGACAGTCGCCGCTCAACCTGCCTATGAAATGGCGCAAGAAGCTACAAAATTACTCTTGGACCGCTTGCACAGCGATACCGAAAAAGAATGTCAAGAAATCGTGTTGCCGACAGAATTGATTGTGCGTCAATCAAGCGGAGGACCGATTAAATAATGGAGCTCGAGTTTATAACACAGAATTCTTTTATAGCGATTGAACATCTCTCATCGAGAATGCCGCGAAAGGATATCCTTGCTCCTGACACCATGCCTTTTTGTTACGAGATATTTTGGAGACGCCTGAATTAAAGGAGATAAAGGGGCAGTGAAACAGATCCGAGATTTATTACGGCCGCTCATTGGCCTCCTGGCGATTACCGCCATATTTTTGATTTTAGCCCCTACCATTCGGCAATGGCCGGCTATCCGGGACATACTGGAACAGTCCACGGTCATGCTCATCATGGCTACCGGCACTACGATTGTCTTGATTTCTGGAAATCTTGATCTATCAGTAGGTTCCCTTTTGGCCTTGATCACCGTCATTGTCGGCAGCTTGCTATATTCCGGTTCGCCGGTCTGGCTGGCCATTTCGGTGGGCTTGTTGGCAGGCGCCCTATGCGGTGTCATCAACGGTATTATAGTGGTCAAAACGGGTGTGCCAACACTCATTGTCACACTCGGTACACTGATGATATTTCGAGGCTTTGCCAATATGATCGGCACCGGCAAGGACATGTCTCGTTTCCCTGAGGTCTTCAAGGTCCTTGGCGGCGGCTTCACCGGGCCTTTCATCATTACCTTGATAGCTGTCGTCATCATGTGGTTCATACTCAGCAAAACCAAGTTTGGCTTTGGGGTTTATGCCATGGGCGGCAACTCTGAGGTGGCGCGTCTGTCAGGCATTCCGGTGCAGATGTCCACTGTCTTCGTTTATTTACTTAGTGGTTTAACGGCTGCCTTGGCAGCTGTTGTCCAGACTTCCCGCCTCGACTTCGCCACGCCCAACCGGGGTCAGGCGATGGAATTATGGGTCATCGCCGCCACCGTCATCGGAGGTACAAGCATGTTTGGCGGCATCGGCGGTGTTGGCGGCACCATTATCGGCGTCCTCATCATCAAGACCCTTCAGGCTGGCCTGATCCATTTGCACGTCCCATCATTCTGGCAACAAGTAGCTATCGGTGCTGTCATTATTTTAGCCGTCTGGATTGATGTACTACAACGCAAACGAGCTCAAAGAGCATAAAAGGTTTCAACGACCTGTGTTGCCTGAAAAAATTGAGAGTAAAGGAGGGTTTTCTGAGACAATAGATTAAAAGAAGTAACCAAAAATATAGCGTACCGAGATAACGATTTAAGATAATTATGAAGAGAAGAGGATATAAAAAATGAACCTAATATTTAGCAGAAAATGGTATAGCCTAGTATTGATTGCAATACTGGCCTCACTGATTCTAGTAGCATGCGGTGGGCAAACAGAAGAACCCGCTGCAGAAGAGCCCATAGTTGAGGAATTCACAGCTGAAGAACCCGCGGAGGAGGTAGCGCCAGCAGACGATCAAGTAACTATCGCTTTCTCGGGCTTCTCGCTGACTAATGAGTTCTGGCTGACGTTGTCGCGTGCGGCGGAAGCGCGGGCTGATGAGTTAGGGATTGAGTTTCTGAACGTCACAACTGAAGTCCAGGACGCCGAAGCCCAGAAAGCGGCCGTCGATACGGCCATCACCCAGGGTGTTGACGCCATCATCATCGGCGCCGCCGATTCCCGCGGTTGGGACGACACCCTGCAAAAGGCCGAAGAAGCCGGCATCCCCGTCGTCGCCGTCGATACTGCTATCGAAAACCCTTACGTTTCCAGTTTGATCCAGACAGACAATCTGGAAGCAGCTCGCCTGGCCGGCGACTACATCGTCGAGCAAACAGGCGGTGAAGGCACGATTCTGGTCATGGGCGGTAGCGTCGGTCACCAGACAGGTGATGCACGTAAACAAGGTGTAGAAGAACAGGCCTTGGCAGCCGGCATCGAGGTCATCGGCGAATGGAGCGATTGGAATGAAACTGTCTCCGCAGAAGTCACCCAGAACACTTTGACTGCTTATCCTGATCTAAAGGCTGTCTTTGTGGCCTTTGATCCCGGCGCTGTAGCGGCCATGTCGGTTATCAAACAAAAAGATTTGTTGGACCAAATCACGCTGGTAGGCTTCGATGGCTTGCCGGTGGCTTTGAAGGCTATTGCCGCCGGTGAGATGGAAGCTACTGTACGTCAGGACCCCGAACGCATGGGCGCTGAAGGCATTGACCTGGCCTTGAAGGTCATCAATGGCGAGGACGTGCCTGATTTCACGCCGATTGACGGTATCCTGATCACGGCCGACAATGTCGCCGACTTTCTCGAAGAAGGCGAAGCTGATGAACCGGCCGCCGAAGAAATGGGAGATGTAACCATCGCCTTTTCGGGCTTTTCGCTGACGAATGAGTTCTGGCTGACTTTGTCTCGGGCGGCGGAAGCGCGAGCCGAGGAGTTAGGGATTGAGTTCCTGAACGTCACAACTGAGGTCCAAGACGCCGAAGCCCAGAAAGCGGCCGTCGATACGGCCATTACCCAGGGTGTCGACGTTATCATCATCGGCGCCGCCGATTCCCGCGGTTGGGACGACACCCTGCAAAAGGCTGAAGAGGCCGGCATCCCCGTCGTCGCCGTCGATACCGCCATCGACAATCCTTACGTTTCCAGCCTGATCCAAACGGATAACCTAGCGGCCGCTCGCCTGGCCGGTGACTACATCGTCGAGCAGACGGGCGGTGAAGGCACGATTCTGGTCATGGGCGGTAGCGTCGGTCACCAGACAGGTGACGCCCGTAAACAAGGTGTAGAAGAACAAGCTCTGGCAGCCGGTTTAGAGGTCATCGGCGAATGGAGCGATTGGAATGAAACTGTCTCCGCAGAAGTCACTCAGAACACTTTGACCGCTTATCCTGATCTTAAGGCTGTCTTTGTGGCCTTTGATCCCGGCGCTGTAGCGGCCATGTCGGTTATCAAGCAAAAAGATCTGTTGGATCAAATCACGCTGGTAGGCTTCGATGGCTTGCCGGTGGCCCTGAAGGCCATTGCAGCCGGCGAGATGGAAGCCACGGTGCGACAGGACCCTGAACGCATGGGGGCTGAAGGCATTGACCTGGCCTTGAAGGTCCTCAAAGGTGAGGATGTACCTGATTTCACGCCGATTGACGGCATCTTGATCACGGCCGACAATGTTGCTGATTTCTTAGAAGAGTAACCAGATAAGTCCTGGAATAGGGGGAAACGCATGTTTCCCCCTAATCTTCATCATGCCAGCTCAATAATGTCCCTGGGTGTCACCCACATGAGGGGAATCATGGCAAAAAGTATGAATTCCAACCAATATATCGTCGAAATGAGAAATATCACCAAGCGGTTCCCGGGTGTCGTCGCCTTGGATAATGTTGACTTTCAGCTCAAACCCGGTGAGGTACACGTCCTTCTAGGTGAGAACGGCGCCGGCAAGAGCACACTCATCAAAGTCTTGAGCGGCGCCTATTCGGCCGACGAAGGTGAGATTTTCATCGATGGACAAGAAGTTGAAATCAGATCTCCTCAAGATTCCTTGGATCAAGGCTTAAGATTCATTTATCAGGAAATTAATCTAGTTCAAGAAATCGACATTGCCCGCAACATTTTCCTAGGCATGGAGCCTATGCGCTTCAAGGCTTTGGGCGTGGTAGATCAGAAAACCCTTTATCAGAAAGCGGGCGAGTTACTCAAGCAGTTTCACATTGACCTAGATCCGACCGGGGTTGTTAGCAAGCTGAGCGTTACCCAGCAAAAAATGGTAGAAATCGCCCGCGCACTAACCAAACAGGCGAAGGTCATCGTTCTGGATGAGCCAACTGACGTCCTCGAGGATCGCTCCCGCCAAGACTTGTTTCAATTCATTAACCAACTGAAAGTTGATGGCATTGGCTTCATATACATCTCGCACCGCTATGCAGAAGTTTATGAATTAGGCGATCGGGTAACTATTCTCCGCGATGGCAAGAATACCGGCACTTATCGCATCGAGGATCTTACCTTCGACACCATGATCGAAAAGATGATCGGAGGTGAAATCCAGAAACAATACCCCGCCCTGTCCAAACCGGGGGACAATATCGTACTTCGGGTTGAAAATCTCTCGCGCCGTGGTTTTCTTTATGACATCAATCTAACGGTAAGAAAAGGCGAAATTGTCGGTGTTACCGGCCTTATGGGTGCTGGCAAGACGGAATTAGGCCGAGCTATTGCCGGTGTAGACAAAAGAGATTCGGGAGATATTTTCATTGATGACACAAAGGTTAATGCTTCAACGCCAACTCAGGCCATTAAGGATGGGATCGCTTACCTCACCGAAGACCGCAAATCACTGGGCTTGATCCTTGATCACAGCATCCGCAAGAATTATGCTTTGCCCAGCCTGAACAGGTTAAGCGTGTCAATATTGGTGAAACATCGCGAGATCGATACAGAAGCGCAATCATTTATGCAGCGCTTGTCAATTAAAGCGCCAAATGTGCACACATTGGCTGGCCAACTCTCCGGCGGCAACCAACAAAAAGCGGTTGTTGCCAAGTGGCTTGGCGCCCAATGCAATGTGCTGATTTTTGATGAACCAACACGAGGCATTGACATCAACGGCCGCCGCGAAGTATATCAGATCATGGAAGAGCTTTTGGAGCAAGGTGTAGGCATCTTGATGCTGACCTCAGATTACGCCGAAGCGTTAGAAATGAGTCATCGCATTATCGTTTTGCGGCGAGGTGAGATTAGCAAGGAATACAGGCGGGGAGAAGCGACAGAAGCGGATATTTTGCGCGAGGCCATTGGCAAAATCAATCATAATGGCCAACCGGCTACGGCACAAGATTGACTTCTTCTCCATTATCTCGTTAGGCAAAGACAATGAAGAATCCCATAGACAAAGGCAACATATGATAATGTTTTATGGTAACGTTACCACACCGATAGCTTCTTATTCAATTTTTTGATCGTGGGAACTCAACGAATATGCTTTCCGGGCTAACAAGAGGAAAATCCCACGTCTTTATTTAGACCTTTATGGTTTGGTTGCCATACAGTTACAGATGATAAAAAAGGCACGATAAATGAACGATAAACAAACCCCCGATGTCAATCGAGATTTGAAAAAAGATGATTTAATCGTCATCGCTGGGGCCGGCGGATTCATCGCTGGTGCATTGGTTCGATATTTTCATGACCTGGGTTTCAGCCGCATTCGGGCCATCGACAAAAAGCCGTTGCCGCATTGGTACCAGCAGGTGCCGGGTGTGGAGAATCTCTCTCTGGACCTGAGCGAAAAAGTAAACGCTATCCGGGCTGTCGAAGGCGCCGTCGAGGTCTATAACTTGGCGGCCGATATGGGAGGAATGGGTTTCATCGAGCGTTTCCGGGTCGAATGCCTACGCAGCATACTCATCAATACTCACATGATCGAAGCCTCTTATAATGCTGGCATTAAACGGTATTTCTTTTCATCCTCAGCCTGCGCTTACAATACCGAATTGCAGAAAGATCCAAATGTCCGGGCCTTGAAGGAGTCAGACGCCTACCCGGCAATGGCCGAAAGAGGTTATGGTTGGGAAAAGCTGCTGTCAGAGATGTTCTGCGAGGAATATTGGGCTGAGCGTGGCATGAAGACATTTATTGCCCGATTCCACAACGTATACGGTCCTTACGGCACCTGGGATGGAGGACGTGAAAAGGCTCCGGCAGCAATGTGCCGGAAAGTGATCGAGGCCAAGGATAGCGGCGCCACGGAGATTATCATCTGGGGTGATGGTCATCAGACGCGAAGTTTCATGTACATCGACGACTGTGTTCTGGGAATCGATTTGATCACGCACTGCGATGAGCTTATAGCTACCCCTATCAACCTGGGATCGAGCGATCTCGTTTCAATCAACGGTTTGGTTAGCCTGGTCGAGAAGATTGGGGGGATCAAGCTTGAGCGCAAGTATGACCTGGAAGCGCCAACGGGCGTCGCCGGCCGAAATAGCGACAACACCTTCATTCAACAAGTGTTGAAATGGGAACCGAACACTCCTCTGGACATTGGGATGCAAGCGACCTATAGCTGGATTGAGCAACAATTTGTGGACCGGAAAGCCGGCAAGAACACTGTCATCGATCGTTTATAAAAGCTTAATGGTTAGCCAATACATACGCAGATCAGACCTTTCAAATTGCTGAGGGAGACCATGACACAGCAAACAGCTAGAGAAATCGATCAGGCCCATCATGTGGATGGAATTCAGTCGCCAAAAATCACCGATATTCTTGGCCCCATGCCCTACCGACTTGCGCTTGCCGGGGGTTGGATAGACCAGCCATTCGTATCAGAATTGAATCCATCGCCGCCAGGATCCATGGTTGTCGTTGCCCTTAAACCAACCTTCTACTTCATGAACCGCTGCGGAATGGGGACAAGCACCCGGGAAGTGGCCACGAAGTTATGGGGCAACAAAATACCGGACGAAGATCCTTCCCAATTGGTTCGCCAACTGTATCGCGAAGAAAATCGAGATAATCCGGATCCTTCAGGATCTCAGGACATGGTCGGCCTCATCTATCCTGGCGTGAGCCGAATCGATTACGATTATGGTTTCGAAGGTGGCCTTTTTCCTTTACATGTTGAGAGCAATACAGACACAGTTGTCGCCAAATGGTTGGAGGAGGTGCTTCATATCTTGCCCATCGCGCCCAGGCCGGATGGATACTACCCCTTAGGGGTGAAGAACCTGGACCCCGATTGGATAAGACGTCTGGGTCAATCGGGAAAAGATTGTTTTCAGGCGATTGTCGGCAGGGACGTTGAGGCATTGGGCGCTTCTATGAATGAATGCATGTTAAGCTGGGAAGCCATTCTGCCTCATACGGTTAAGCATCCCACGATAAAGCATGATTTGTTAAGTATACTGAATTACTACCAGACCAAGTATGCTGGAGCGATGTACTCCGGTTGCGGCGGTGGTTATCTGTTCGTTGTCTCAGTAGAAACAGTGCCGGGTTCGATCCAGGCACAAGTCAGAACGAGCAATTCAAAAGGCTGGTGATGATGGGCAAAGTTGTTGTTTCCGGCTCTTTTGATGATCTACGATCGTTTCATGTCCGTTTCCTGGAGGAAGCTTCGAAGCTGGGGCAGGTTCACGTTCTGTTATGGTCGGATGAAACGACGAGCGCCTTGACAGGACTAATCCCTAAGTTCCCTTTTGAAGAACGTTTATACCTCCTCCAGGCCATACGCTTTGTTGATCAGATCTTGACGGCAATTGGATCGACCGAACACGAGATCATCAACCAGGCCGATGAATTGCAGCCGCAAACTTGGGTGATAGGCGAGCGAAATATTAGCTCTCAAATAAGAACCTATTGTGAATCTCGTGATGTGTCTTGCAAGATTTTATTATACGCGGATTTGGTATACCTCCCTTTTCGGCCAGGTCCCGCTCAATTGAGAACTTCCACCCGCAAAAAAGCGATTGTGACAGGTTGTTTTGACTGGTTGCATTCCGGTCATGTAAGGTTTTTTGAAGAGGTATCTCAACTCGGCGCCCTTTATGTCATGGTTGGGCATGATGCAAACGTCAGGCTGTTGAAGGGAGAAAATCACCCTCAATTCTCACATGACGAACGACGGTATATGGTCCAATCCATTCGCCATGTTGAACAGGCACTCATTACCTCGGGGCGAGGATGGATGGATGCCAAACCAGAGATAGCCATGTTAAAACCAGACCTATACGTTGTCAATGAGGATGGCGATCGGCCTGAGAAGCGAACCTTTTGCGAAGAGCGAAGTATCGAATACGTTGTATTAAAACGTCTGCCTAAAGAGGGTCTTCAGCGACGAGAAAGCACCAACTTACGTGGATTCTGACTCTTGACAATGGCTTTATACGTTGTTAACATGGTACGCGTATCATGGTACGCATACCATATTGATCTTTCTTTGAGGATATACTGGTCCTAATGCCCACGATTCGTGATGTTGCCAGCCGCGCTGGCGTCGCCCCAATAACCGTATCTCGGGTCATCAACGACTCTGACTACGTGAGCCAGGCAACGCGCGAGCGAGTCGAAACCGCCATTGAGGAACTGGGCTATATTCCCAACATGCTCGGTCCAAGTTTGCGTTTTAAGCAGACCATGACCTTGGCGCTGGTCTTAACGGACATCACCAATCCTTTTTGGACAACCGTGGCGCGTGGCGTTGAAGACGTGGCCCAGGCCAGTGGTTACAGCATCATTCTTTGTAACACGGATGAATCAGAGGCCAAGCAGGAACAATATTTGGACATGCTCCTACGTCGTCGAATCGACGGTATCCTGTTAGTACCCGTGCGAAGCGTGCCAGAACCTGTGCACACAATCCAAAAACAGGACATACCTGTGGTGGTACTAGACCGCCAGATACCAGGCCTGGATGTGGATATCGTCAGAGCAGATTCCGAAGACGGTGCATACCAGTTAACAGAGCATTTACTATCGCTCGGACACCGGCGAATCACCATGTTAGCCGGTCCACAAACAGTTTCTACGGCCATTGATCGGGTCGCTGGTTTTCGCCGAGCATTAGCTGAAGCTGGTTTGGCAGATAACGAGGCGGAAATTTATTGGGGTTCGTTTACGATAGACAGCGGCCGCGAAATGGCTAAACAAGCTCTCGCCGGCACCCAAAAACCGACTGCATTTTTTGCGGGCAACAACTTCGTAGCCATTGGAGCTATTCAAGCCTTGCAGCAGGAAGGATTGCGCGTACCAGACGACTTAGCATTGGTAACTGTGGACGACATCCCACCATCCTTGACCATTGACCCCTTCCTTACCGTCGCTGCCCAGCCTGCCCTCGAAATGGGTCGCCGGGCCGCTCAATTACTCCTGGATCGCGTGACAGGTGCACTGGACAGTGAGTGCCAGCACACAGTTCTTCCTACGCAGTTGATCATACGCGCTTCAAGCGGTCGGTGCTTGGTATCATGATATTTGACCACATCGTAAAAAGATTTCTACTCTATTATGCGAAACTCGGGTGATGCCAATATGACAAAGAAGGTCCTCGTTAGTGGTTGTTTCGACTTGCTACACAGCGGACATATTGCCTTCTTTCAGGAGGCGGCCACTTACGGTGATTTATACGTGGCATTAGGTTCAGACAAGACCGTCTTTGATTTGAAGGGCAAGGTTCCGGTCAATGACGAGAATGAACGACTTTTCATGATCCAGTCCGTCAAATGTGTCAAGGAAGTATTTATCTCCCGAGGATCGGGCATATTGGATTTCCTGGCGGAATTCCAGGCTATTCAACCAGACATTTTCATCGTTAACGAAGATGGGTCTACACCAGACAAACAACAACTGTGCCAGGAATATGGCGTCGAATATCTCGTCCTCCAAAGAGAGCCGCACGAGGGATTGACGCCTCGCTCAACCACGGCTCTTCGCACTGTTCACCAGATTCCCTTTCGAATTGACCTGGCTGGCGGTTGGCTGGATCAACCTTGGGTCTCAAAATACCATCCGGGCTCGGTAATCACCATTTCCATAGAGCCTACGCTCCAGTTCAACGATCGCAGTGGTATGGCCTCCAGTACACGGCAAGCGGCCATTGATATGTGGGGTCCACGATTGCCTGCCGGTAATCATGAGAAATTGGCTAAGATCCTATTTTGTTACGACAACCCACCCGGAACAACGATCATATCTGGATCGCAAGATGCTATCGGCATTGTCATTCCTGGTCTTGCTAAATCATATTATGAGGGTGAGTATTGGCCAACAAAAATCGACCGGCTGCGAGATGATCTGTTTCTGCAATTCGTGGAAAATTCCCTTTATCTCGTCACTCTTGGTCCCAGGCATGCGGATTTTGATGTATTAGCAGACACATATATCGATCGGCGAAGCGCCAAGGCCTTAGCCGAGGCGACCGATGCCTGTTGGCAATCCATTAAGACGCAGGATGTGGTTGCATTCGGCCGTTCCATGAGGGCGGCTTTTGAAGCCCAAATCGCCATGTTCCCCGCGATGATGAATGATGCCGTTGCTCATCTCATCGAACAATACAGGGATGTTGCCCTAGGTTGGAAATTGTCCGGGGCCGGTGGTGGTGGTTATCTCATTTTGGTTTCAGATAAACCCATAGAAAACGCGGTGCGAATCATCGCCCGACGTGAAAATGATTGATGAAGGAGAAAATATGAAAAGGGCACTCGTATGTGGCGCTGGTGGATTTATCGGCGGTCACTTGGTTAAAAAGCTAAAAAGTGAAGGATATTGGGTTCGGGGCATAGACATCAAGGAGCATGAATTTGCCCCTTCAGCAGCCGACGACTTCCAGGTGTTAGATCTGAGAGAAGAGGACAATTGTATAGCTGCGCTCAGTCTAAATGGTGACACCTTTGATGAAGTCTATCAGCTAGCTGCCGATATGGGTGGTATGGGTTTTATTCACTCGGCCGAATGCGAAATCATGCACAATAGTGCCTTGATCAACATCCACATGACGCATAATGCTTCTAAAATGGGCGTGCCTCATTACTTCTTCTCGTCTTCAGTTTGTGTTTACCGTGATATGCAACCTGGCGAGCCGGAAATGACCGAGGCAGAAGCGATCCCCGCCAATCCGGACAACGAGTATGGCTGGGAAAAGCTATATTCTGAGCGAATCGCGATGGCCTACGAGCGTAATCGAGGCATGACTGTCCGAATTGCTCGCTTCCAGAATTGTTATGGCCCTTACGGGACTTGGACTGGGGGGCGCGAGAAAGCCCCTGCGGCCATTTGCCGTAAGGTTGCTGAAGCCGAAGATGGCGGCACCATTGAAGTATGGGGAGACGGCACGGCCGTTCGCTCCTACACCTATGTTGATGATATGGTCGATGGCATATATTTACTCATGCATTCTGATATGAAAGGTGCAGTCAACATTGGATGCCCCCAGTACGTCACCGTCAACGAATTGGTCGCTACTGTCGCCGAGGTTTCTGGTAAAAGTATCGAAATCAAGCACATAGAAGGGCCTGTTGGGGTACAATCTCGCAATTTTAGCAACGATCGAATTTACACCAGCGGGTGGCGAGCTAAATACTATCTGAAAGATGGCATAGCCGAAACCTACCCATGGATTGAAGAACAGGTCAAAGCCAGCGAATAAGGATGCTGCTAACTCAACCCCTTTCGATTTACCGCTTGTCACAGTTCAACATTATTTTTTACAAGGGTGTGCAAAAATGAATGACTTGGAACTAACCCACAACCCACCTACAAATCGGCTACTTGGCTCACCGCCTAAGATCGGTATCAGACCGACGATTGACGGTCGCCGCCGAGGCGTACGCGAATCATTGGAAGAACAGACAATGCAGATGGCCATTGGCGTGGCCGATTTTCTAAGCGCCAATCTACGCCACGCCAATGGCTTGCCTATCGAATGTGTCATCGCCGATAGCACTATCGGCGGCGTAGCCGAATCGGCGTTAACGGCCGAGAAATTCGCTCGCGAAGGCGTTGGCGTCTCCATCACTGTCACTCCCTGTTGGTGCTACGGTTCTGAAACGATGGATATGGATCCGCTCATCCCTAAAGCGGTGTGGGGCTTCAATGGGACCGAACGTCCCGGCGCAGTTTATCTGGCGGCCGTTATGGCTGGACATGCTCAAAAAGGCTTGCCTGCGTTCAGTATTTATAGCCATGATGTGCAGGATGCCGGAGACACCACTATCCCGGCTGATGCGCAAGAAAAGCTGCTCCGCTTCGCTCGGGCAGGGCTGACCGTCGCCAGCATGCGCGGCAAATCCTATCTGGCAATGGGCGGCGTCTCGATGGGCATAGCCGGTTCAATCGTCGATCAGGACTTTTTCGAAGATTACTTGGGTATGCGGGTCGAAACCATTGATATGTCTGAATTTACGCGGCGTATTGAAGAAGGGATATTCGATCCGGAGGAATTTGATCGTGCCTTGAGTTGGGTCAAGAAAAATTGTCAGGAAGGGAAAGAATACAATCCACCGTCAAACCAGCGTAGCCGCGAACGAAAAGACGAAGAGTGGAACATTTCGGTCAAGATGGCTCTAATTGCCCGCGACTTGATGGTGGGTAATCCTCGATTAGACGAATTGGGGTTTGGCGAAGAAGCGATGGGGCGCAACGCCATCGCCGGCGGATTCCAAGGGCAACGACAGTGGACCGATCACAATCCAAACGGCGATTTCTTGGAAGCGATCTTGACCACGTCTTTCGATTGGAACGGTATTCGCCAACCATATATCGTTGCGACCGAAAACGACGCCCTTAATGGCGTGAGCATGTTGTTTGGCCACTTACTTACTGCCACCGCTCAAATTTTTGCCGATGTGCGCACTTACTGGAGTCCTGATGCAGTTAAACGTGTTAGTGGTTATGAGCTCACAGGCCGTGCTAGTGACGGCATTCTTCATCTGATCAACTCCGGGCCGGCTGCGCTAGACGGTACTGGACAGCAAGAAAGTGATGAACAACCGGTGATCAAGCCCTGGTGGGAAATCACACCCGCTGAAGCAAATCGTTGTCTGGAAGCCACTACCTGGCATGCTTCCATCACCGAATATTTCCGCGGCGGCGGTTGGTCAACCCGATATCGAACACGTGGCGGCATGCCCATGACCATGTGCCGGCTAAACCTGGTGAAAGGCTTAGGCCCGGCTTTGCAGATCGCCGAGGGTTACAGCATTGAACTGCCCGACGAAGTGCACCAAATTTTGGATGAGCGCACCAACCCATCCTGGCCAACAACCTGGTTTGCACCCAACCTGGCAGGCGGCGGTCCCTTCCGCGATGTCTACTCTGTTATGAGCAACTGGGGTGCCAATCATGGCGCCATCTCCTATGGACATATTGGTGCGGATCTAATTACGTTGGCCTCCATGTTGCGGATTCCAGTTTACATGCACAATGTGCCGGAAGAAAACCTGTATCGGCCCCATGTTTGGGCGGCTTTTGGGGCTTTGGAACCCATGGGATCTGATTTTCGAGCTTGTGCCAACTTTGGACCAGTCTATGGCCTGTAGCCAGATAACTTGCCTAGGTCACTATTGGACGACTAGCAAAACGATATCCTCGCTGCTTGCCGGCGGATAAAGGAAAAATGGTCTGAGGAAATTTATGGAAGGATGGGTTGAAATTTTTTTTATTAGTTGGAAACACTTCGCAGGCGGCCTGTTGATTTTTGGAAACAAGCAGAATCATACAGCGCGTGGTAGGTGGTGAAGGAAAACATGTCACGAATAACCGTTCTTGCAGTTGACGTGGGCGCGGAATCAGGCCGGGTGATGGCGGTCCACTTTGACGGTGCCGGCATGCACCTGGAAGAACTACACCGTTTTCCCAATGGCGCTGTCGAAGTGCAGGGCACGCTCTATTGGGACTTTTTGCGGCTTTGGTCGGAAATCCAGTTGGGGATCGAAAAAGGCAAAGCCTACCATCCCATCAGCATCGGCGTCGATACCTGGGGCGTCGATTTTGGCCTGTTGGATAAGGACGACCGCTTACTGGGTAACCCCGTCTGTTATCGAGACAAACGCACTGAAGGTATGATGGAACTTACCTTTGCCCGGGCACCGAAAGAGCAAATCTTCGCCCGTACCGGCATCCAATTTATGCGTATCAACACCTTGTACCAGCTGGTAAACCTGGTTGAATCGGGCTCTCCCCAACTCGAGGCGGCCCGCACATTTCTCACTGCACCCGACCTGCTTAACTACTGGCTGACAGGCGAAAAAGTCAACGAGTACACCATTGCCAGCACCACTCAGATGCTTGATGCTCAGACCAGGAATTGGGCCACGGACTTGCTAACGACCCTGGACATACCCACCCACATCTTCCCCGATATTGTTCAGCCGGGCACAAAGGTGGGCGCCTTTGGAGGAATCCCAGTAATCGCCCCGGCTTGCCACGATACCGGCAGCGCTGTCGCGGCGACGCCTACGGAAACGGCCGACTACGGTTACATCAGCAGCGGCACCTGGAGCCTTGTCGGGTTGGAAACGAAACAACCGTTTCTGGGTCCGGATGCTTTAGCTGCCAACGTGACCAACGAAGGTGGCCTGAACGGCCGGGTGCGCCTGCTCACCAACGTGGTCGGATTATGGTTGGTCCAGCAATGTCGTGCCACCTGGCGGAAAGCAGGCCGGGACTACGACTATGGTGCCTTGGTTCGGCTCGCCAAAGAGGCGCCACCCTTTAGGACATTCATCGATCTCGGCCTACCCGAGTTTCTCATTCCAGGAGATCATCCGGCCCTGGTACGCGCTTATTGCGCTCAGACCGGGCAGCCTTTTCCAGAAGACGAAGGGGCGATAATACGCACCATATTGGAAAGCCTGGCCCTGGAATACCGCGTCATCTATGATCGTTTGGCCAAGCTAACAGGGAACACTATCGACGTGATCCATATCTTAGGAGGCGGTTCGCAGAACCAACTATTGAATCAGATGACAGCCAATGCCACCGGCAGACCGGTAGTCGCCGGGCCCGTCGAGGCCACTGTCGTCGGCAATGCCTTGGTACAACTCATCGCCCTCGGCGAATTAAAGGATTTACATGAGGCCAGACAAGTTGTGATTCAATCTGAGGGATTGATAAGATTTGAACCACGGGATACTGATGTCTGGGAAGAAGCTTTTCAACGTTATCAGCAACGGTGAATGTACATAATTTGCAGGCATTAGAGGCAAAGCTTGACGGGTATAATGAAACCAGTTATCATAATTTATAAATTATAATTTATAAATTTAGATGAGGATTTTATGCCGGATACAGCATCTGTCCAGTCTCCGCCGACGACAACCGCCTATGTCCTTGATTCTATTCGGAATAATATTTTGAACGGATATTACCCTCTTGGTTCCCGTCTTGACCAAAAGGCAATCGCCGAAGATCTCGGCGTGAGTTTGGTCCCAGTACGCGAGGCTCTCCGTATGCTTGAAGGAGAGGGTTTTGTCACCATAAATCCGCGCCGTGGGGCATTTGTGACGGATATTTCCGCCCAAGAGTTAGAGGAACTCTATATGATTCGAGCGGAATTAGAAGATTTGGCCACTCGGCGGGCCGTACCCAAATTGTCGTCCGCGCATCTGACTGAGTTGGCCGACATCATTGAACAAATGGAAGAAGCAACCCATCAACAGGACTACGCGCGGTTGATGGAGCTTAACCAGACTTTTCACTTTACCATCTACGACGCCTCAAACTTACGCTTGTTGTCGGAAATGATGCCTAGCTTGTGGAACCGCTCTCGCTTATATCGCCGAGTCTTCACTTACTTGCCCGACCGAGCCGTTCGGGCTCTACAGGAACATAAAGAAATCTACGAGGCCTGTCATGCGGGAGATTCTGAAGCCGCAGGGAAAGCCGTAAGGCGAAACATTCGCCAAACCGTCAGTGCCCTGCTAGATGAGTTTCAAAAAGGCAGAAATCTGAAGACCCAGTCCGTGAACGAATATGGTCAGGTGAATAAAGAGGCTAATCTTTGATGATTGTTAAGGAAAACGCGATTTACGACACAAAAAGCCTCAAACAAAAAGCACGAGATCATTTGTGGATGGCGTACCAACCACCGATCCCTTTTGAAAGCGTCGGTGGGCCGCGGGTATTGGTGGAGGCTGAAGGTTGTTGGATGACGGACTCAGAGGGCAACCGCTATTTAGATGGCGTCGGTGCCCTCGAAGCATGCGTGGCCGGGCATTGTCGCCAATTGTTGGCCGATGTAGCCTACGCGCAGATGAACACCTTGGAATTCCTCGACGTCTTCCGTTACGCATCACCGCCGGCCATTTACCTGGCAGCCAAGCTTGCAGAAATATCTCCTGGCGATCTGTCCCGCGTACACTATACGCCGGGTGGCAGCGAGGCGGTGGAAACAGCCATAAAAGTTGTCAAGCAATACCAGCGATTGATAGGCGAATCGAGCCGCTTCAAAATCATCACCAGGGAAGGTGCGTACCATGGTTGCACATTCGGGGCGATGAGCGTCGATGGCAACTACTTTGGAACGCGGCCCCATTATTACGAACCGCTCCCCTCTTTCCGCCTCGTCATCAAAGCACCTTTCCGCTACAACCGGGGCATTAGTAACGGCGCTGAACGCAATTATGCC
>JAHEJP010000407.1 GCA_024638855.1 Chloroflexota bacterium | reverse complement strand
CCCGTGAACTTAGTCTTGAGGCCAATCAAGACTGTGTGCAAATTTTCGAATATCTTCGATAAGTAGATCTGGTTCTTCCATTGCCGCAAAATGTCCACCGCGCGGCATTTCCGTCCATTGCGTGACGTTGTAGATCCGTTCGGCATAACTGCGTGGCGGCCACGCTAAAAGCTCTGCGGGAAACAGCGCACAGCCGGTCGGCACTTCGACTCTCTTTCCTTCCGGTGACAAGATTCTTCCACCTTCCTCGCGACGCCCGTAGTAGATCCACGAAGCAGTATTGAATGTCCGGGTAACGATGTAGACCATGATATTGGTCAGCAGCTGATCTTTAGTGTAGACGCTCTCCACATCGTCTCCCGCCACATCGGACCAGCCGTGCATCTTTTCCAATATCCATGCGGCCACACCCACCGGGCTATCCATCATCGCATAACTCAAGGTCTGAGGCTTGGTTGCCTGCTGAGTGCGGTAACCATTCTGCATGATCTGGTCTTTTTCGAACTGCTCCGCCCATGCAATCTCCTCAGCTCCCTGTGGCTCATCTTTGTGCCTCATGGTAAGGATGTTGATGTGAATAGCAGTACATGCAGGGGCGTGCTCATAGCCGAGCCAACTTGAAATGGCACCACCCCAGTCTCCGCCCTGCGCGATATAGGCTTCATATCCAAGGACATCGGTCATCAGGCTGTTAAGAATCGCCGCTATCTTTCTTGGGCCATAGGGTCGAGGTGGGCGGCCCGAAAAACCGAACCCAGGTAAAGAGGGCGCAACCACGTCAAATGCATCCTCCACGGTTCCGCCGTGATTTTCTGGATGTGCAAGCAAATCGATGAAATCCAGAAACTCGACAATCGTGCCTGGCCAGCCATGGCTAATGATGAGCGGCTTGGGATTGGGCCCACTACCTTTTTCATGAACAAAATGAATATCAATCCCATCTACCGGCGTCTTGAAATGGGAAAACTGGTTAATTTGCGCTTCCTGTTTTCGCCAATCGAATTCAGTCACCCAGTAGTCACAGAATTCTTTCATGTAATCCAGATTTGTACCGTACTCCCATCCGCCGTCGTCTGGCATTTCGTGCCAAGGAAATGCGGCAACCCGTGCCTTTATGGCCTCAATAGTTTCGTCAGAAACAGTGATTCTGAATGGCTCAATGGACGTCATATCGGCCTATTTGACCTCAAATTATTTGTTTTGTGATTTGAGCCGTCGTGCCAATTTCTTCCAAACAGATTTCGCTTTTCGGATGCACAAAAGCGCCAATTTCGTATCAAAATGTCGGAATGGAATAAGGGGGTGTATGATGAAACCATTATAGTGCGATTTCAGTTACCCGAATACTAACGAGGAGTACTAAATGAAGGCTTCATTTTGGAAGGTGGCCGTTACATCGGCTGTCATGTTGTTTGGCGCTCAAGCAGCGAACGCGCAAACAGTTTTGAAACTGGGCACAGTCGGCTTCAAAGGAATGCCAATCGGCGACGCAATTGATCAGGCCCTGATTCCTACGTTGGAGGAAGTATCGGGTGGCAAAATGAAAATTGAGCCACACTACCGTAAATCCCTTTGCAGTGAACAAACCTGTGGTGAACAGGCAAATCAAGGCCTGATTGCGCTCTGGACGAGCTCAACCGCAAATTTTGGCAACTTTGGAACCGCGCTGGCAATTTTTGATCTGCCATACATATTCAAGAGCATCGAAGATGCTGATCGTATCTCAAGTGAATGGCTGGCAAAGAAGCAGTGTGATATTGCTGCTGAAGAAGCTGGCCACGTTTGCTTAACCGTCTATTCCAGCGGAGGCTTTCGCCAGCTCGGAAATGCGCACGGCCCCGTGCATGTTCCCGACGATATGAAAGGCATCAAATGGCGCGTTACAAAGAGCCCAATTGAATACACGCTAGTTAAAAACTGGGGCGCTGTTCCCGTGCCTTATGACTGGGCGCAACTCTATCAAGGCCTGCAAACCGGCGTTGTTTCGGGCCAGTATGTCGCCACACCCTGGCAACACGTTGCTAAGCTGCATGAAGTCGCCAAATACTTCACCGAAATCGGCGGATCATGGTCAGGCAACCAGTTGTCGATGGACAAACGCCAGTACGATGCGCTCTCTGATCAGGAAAAAGAATGGCTGCACACCGCTGCACAAGCCTTTGGAAAACATGTTCAAGAACTTGACCGCAACTGGGTTAAAGCTGGTGAAGATATGATCAAGGCCGAGATTACTGAATGGTACGTGCCGACTGAAGAAGAAATGAAACTCTGGAGGGCTGGCGCGATCGACGCCTGGATAAACGCGAAAGGTACGTTCGACCCCGCAACTGCAGAACGCGTCTTGCAGGAACAGGAGATGACGGACTTCATCGCCCAGTTAAAAGAAGCAGGTGCCTTGTAAAACCGGTTGGTATTTTGTCGCTCTGGCAGATGGCGCGGTTATCACCGCGCCATCTTCTTTCCTATCTTCCGATAAAATAGCAAGTTCAAGTACCCTAGCCTAGGGTAAGGACGCCAAGCAGCTTGGAAAGCATCCTACTTCTGCTCGTCCTTGTTCTGCTAATCCTTTTAGGGGCCCCCATTGGATTTACCCTGATCCTGATTCCCGTCGTCTACATTCTGATTACCGACGCGGCCCCGATGATCCTGATCCCAAGCCAGATGTTTAGCGCCATCGACGCGGTACCCTTAACAGCGATCCCGTTCTTCATGCTGACGGGAGAGCTCATGACCAGCGCTACCATCACAGACAGACTGGTCGAATTAAGTCAACGTATTATCGGCCGGATGCGCGGGAGCATGGCGCAAGCGAATGTCCTCGTCTCCATGTTCTTCGCTGGAATGAACGGTTCGGTCGTGGCCGACACGGCAACCGTTGGATCGCTGCTTGTTCCTGCCATGAAAAAAGCAGGCTATCCATCTGACTTTGCCGCTGCAATCACAGCCGTCAGTTCGACAATCGGCGGCATCATCCCTCCGTCCATCATGATGATCGTTCTTGCCAATGCAGGCGGCATCTCGGTGGGGGCCCTGTTCGCGGGCGGTATCATTCCTGGCTTGATGATCGGACTCATGCTTATGATCATCAATTACTTTATCGCTAAAAAAAACAATTTTGAGCGCAGCGAAGAACCTTTCAGTCTGAAAGCGCTGGCGATTTCCGGCTACAGATCTTCTTTCGCCCTGCTGATTCCCATTGTACTGGTTGGGGCGGTTGTCTTTGGTGTTGCAGGGGTAGTGGAGGCCGGCGCTTTGACCGCGACCATTGCGTTGATTGTTGGTCTCTTCATCTATCGAACAATCACCTGGAACAATTGCAAAAGCGCATTTGTGCGCGCCTTTCGCAACTCCGCAATGGTATTTATCATCATCGCTGCTTCGGGCCCCTTCAGTTGGCTCTTGACATCCCTTGGTGCCATCAACCAACTGGAACAATGGTTGCTCAGTTATACCTATAATCCGTTGCTTTTTGCCCTGGTTCTGGTGCTGTTTATCTGTTTGCTTGGAATGGTCATGGATTCAGCCGCCAACATTATTGTTGTCGGCCCGGTTCTAGTGGATGTGATGGTGAAAGCGGGCTACCCTGATGTCCAGGCTGCGCTTATCGTCGTTGTAGGCTTTCTAATCGGATCGGTCACACCACCCGTTGGGGTGGCGTTTTTCACCGCTGGGGCAATCGCAAATGTCCGATTAGAAAAAGTAGCGCTTGCGATGTTGCCCTATCTGGCCGCACTCTTCCTACTGCTGTTCGTGCTAATTGTTGTACCTCAGTTCACCATGTATCTGCCCCAAGTTTTTGGTTTCGTGAAATGACCGCGCGTTTGTTAACAGGCGAACTCAAAGGTCGCATAGTGATTTACAGAGTCTATTCACCATGATTAAGGTCACTACATGGATGGACATCTTTGTCAAAAAAACGCTGACCGGATTTTGCTCAGTCCTTTTGCTATTGATGGTTGTGTTCGCCGTCTACAACGTGGTGATGCGTTACGTTTTTGAGGATCCTCCTGTATGGGGCGACCTGCTAACCGTGTTGAGCAATATCTGGTTAGTATTTTTGGCGCTAGCGCTAACAGTAAGGGACAGAGATCACATAGCACTGGACCTGATTTACTCATGGTTACCGGTGAAGGTGGCCTTTATCATCCAGCAATTTTGGACATTGGTTATTTTCTGTCTTGGCATCGTAATGATCATTTACGGGATGGAAGCAGTTGCCACGATGGGCGGGAAGTACTGGGAGATGTGGCACTTTGCCTGGGAAGATGGGCAGTTTGTTTTCAAGCCAAATTACATGCCCAAAAAATACGCCATTGCTATCGTCCCACTATCTGGTTTTCTGGTTTGCGTCGCAGCTGTCGCCTCCATCATTGAAGACAGTTTTAAGCTGCGCGCCGGGACTTACAAGGTAACAGAGGAGGTGGATTCCCATACCGGATTTGGCTAGTAAAAGTCTGGACACAACTGCGGTTTATTTCTTCTTAGCGGCCCCCGCTCGCCCGATGGTAGTGATTTGGGCTGCTTGCGCCCGTTCCCGGGATTAACCTTCACGTCATTCTGCGTTCTACGCTCCGCCAGAACCCACTCCGCGGGTAAATGCGGTTGA
>JAHEJP010000406.1 GCA_024638855.1 Chloroflexota bacterium | reverse complement strand
TTCATCCGCAGGATGGGCGGCCGATGCTGGTACTGCAGCGCACGGCCGCGCTGCATGAGGTTGGCGGCCGGCAATTGGCGGTTGTCAGGGCTAAACCTTTTGGCGGCGGGATCCGCTTAAACCGATCGGAAGCTTTACAAGCGCTTATTGGCGATTTTCATTTTGACAGCCGGCGATCCCGAGATGAACAGGATTTTCGCCTATTTATTCGCCGGGAAAACTGGATGCGGGTCAAGGAATTCTGTCTGGGACATTTTAAGAAGAACGATGGCGTCCTTGAAATTGGGCCAGAGCGCGAATTGCTGGAAGAATTTGAGGATGCATTGGCTATCAAGATCCGACCAGATCAGTATCGTTTGAGCCCAATTGGCGCCGTCTTTGAAGAGCTGCCAACGCCAACAGACAATGTTCGAGCTCTAGCCAGTCCCACAATTAGAATATACAATTTATTTAAGATCATGATCGTCGACCCCTCGCTGGAAATGACTATATTAGATAACAGCCAGGGTTACGGCGATGAGGATCTGCAGCAATTGGTCTGGTTAGACCTAAAGAACGGTGGGAAAGGTAGGGCGAATTCGGTAATGGCCGTGCCACTTGATCTGCTGACAGAAAAATACCTATCGATGCATCCTGAGGAGAGAGGCCAACGAATTCGATTTGAGGGTCATCAGCTCGACGGCAACGTACCGGCCGTGCTTGAGGGGCTTCCCATAACTAAGTATCAGCGCTGGTAAAGGGGTTGGCCTATGACTAGGACTAGACCAAACGGTATGCAGCCCGCTGGTCGTTTTGTTGTTTTCCACACCCCGGCCCAGCTTGGTTAACCGGCCTCAGATTTCGCCAGTAGCCCGGTGTTCAAGACCACGTGGCTGACTATCGCCAGATCCTTGAACAAGGCAAGCTAGAACTCGGGGGCCCATTCCGGACTCCCGATTCTGGGGCATGGTGGTGACGGCAAAAGGGGTAACCCGGACAGAAATTGAGACCTTTGTGGCCCTCGATCCAGCGGTCCAATCTGGTTTGTTACACTTCGAGATTCGGCTCTGGTACACGACCATGATACGTATGGCTTAGCTTCACTACTTTGTCAACTAAAAAGGAGTTGAAAACATCCTATGGATGAAGAGTATCAGATCGTCTATGTTGATAAGCCTGAAGAATCTGCCTGGGGGATTATTGGACGCGGCGTTGGTAATTACAATAAACAACAGGCCGG
The DNA here is from genome assembly GCA_024638855.1 of Chloroflexota bacterium. Classification (GTDB taxonomy): domain Bacteria; phylum Chloroflexota; class Anaerolineae; order Promineifilales; family Promineifilaceae; genus UBA11865. The sequence continues at coordinate 3,388 of JAHEJP010000406.1, read as the reverse complement.
TGATAATCAGTTTCAACGCCTGTGTTATGTGCTTCATGCGCCCGACGAAGAAGTTGTAGGTGGTGTGCTTGGCGAAATATATTGGGGTTGGTTCTATTTGGATTTATTATGGGTAAAAGACGAGTTGCGTGGTCGCGGATATGGGCATCGCCTGTTGCTACATGCTGAAGAGGAGGCGCGCCAACGGGGTGCCAAGCATGTATACCTGGACACATTCAGTTTTCAGGCGCCAGACTTCTATACACAACATGGTTATCAAGTTTTTGGCGAACTACAAGATTTTCCTCCTGGGCATCAGCGTTACTTTCTTAGAAAACAACTATAGAAAAAGTTTGACGGTAAGGGAACTAAACCCATTCCACCAGATACTTTTAGACATGAAGACGTGCATAACGCCAACTAGCATTATGTCAAGGCGATTCCGACCAGGATGGCGATGTTGAAATCAGATACAAAGAACCAAACCGTCAGTGGGTTTTCGAATTGGACACCTATAGAATTCATTACCTGATTTATCGCGGCATTATTTGATAGCCGGGCAACTGTTATTCAGAAATTCAGGAGATTTGGCTCATTATCTTGGCTATCTCGACAGGCATTTCGAGATCGTGTCCGGCAAAGAGCGCTTAGTTAATACAAGAGAAAGGGAAGATGAAATGGATCCAGTGACAAGTGGTGGTTGGCTTGTGGTGATAGGTAAGGATGAAGAGGTAAAACGTGTCTGAACGAGTGATCGAAGTTGGTGATAAGTTGCATATCATTACCAGGCGCCTATTCGAGAGTGACGTCCGTCGTCACTTTATCGGTGAGGTGATTGGGGTTTCGGACGAGCTCTACGAAGTCCAAGGTTATGCCTTTGTGTTCAATCCCGGAACCAATGAGTATAGGAAGCGCCCTGACCTCCGGACTCGAATATTCTCGCCTGGAAAAGAGGGTTTCATCGTCAACAAGATTCCTCGAGAGGTAGCCATTGAATCACTCGAGTATCGCTATATCAACCAGCGCTATGTGGTAACAGATGGCAAAGATTTCTCTCTGGACATCAACGAGTTCGGACTTACTGCTTAACTTGTTGCTTAACAGGGCACATCTGACCTTGGGCACAGCGCCGCAGCATTCGATCTGGAGTCCAAGCTGACTCGCGATTTGGTCTGCCTGAAGGTTGAGATCACACCCGGGTACACAGTTACAGAGCAGGCAGATTAGCTGAGAAATTGAGGGCTTCAGAATAGTAAGAGTCTGTTGAACTCAATCGTACCCAGCTCATCGGTCTGGACCACGGCCGCTTTGGTACGGTAGTCGAGAAACGGTTGGCTGGTGGCTAATAAGATATCGGCCAGCATAGCGATGTTGAATCTGTCTGTTAATAAGCAAACCAGATGTGATTTTTCGAATCTTTGGGGAGTTTGAGAAGGAGCAGTAATCAGACTACCAGTTGATCCTTTGAAGAATGCATGTCCTGGCCGGCCGAATGGCACGGTAGCCAAATCAATAATGGTGAGTTTTGACCACCAGTTAGTATGGGCGTTCCATATGAAAATCGCCATCCCGGCCATGAACGCCAATCACTTTTCCTACTAAGGTACCAATTATAGTCAGGCTTTTTAGGCTATTATTACTATTTCTGTTCCCTCCTAGAGTTGCTAAGATGCAGATGATATGTTAACCAAGCCCATATGGAGGGTAAATCATGTTTCGCCGATCCTTTCGAATTCGTAACATTGTTGGAATCGTCTTGATCGTTTTGCTCATGGTGGTAGCTGGCGCTTTCGCAGCGGCCAACGTCGTACCCGAGAGCGGCGCCGGCGACGGCACGGGCGCCATCAGCGGCTACACGGTTACCAACGTCAATTACACGCTAGGCAGTAGCGATCCCTATTACGTGACGGATGTTGACTTTGACGTCAATGCGACTGCAGGCGCCGGTGACCCAACAACCGTTTACGCTGAGTTGGACGGCAACTCGGTCTTGTGCACAGGCACTGCCCCAAGCTTTAGCTGCGACTTTTCAGCTGCAAATGTTACAGCTGCCGCTGCAGCGACTTTGCGCGTTGTAGCCGCGCAGTAAGCCGGAATTTCGCCGACTTACGCTGGCCTCCCAAGGGGTGGCATCTTTTGCGTATCTTCAGAGCAGAATCGGCCGCTAAGGCGGTTTTGCTTTTGGTGCTCCTTGGCACCGTCTGGGGCCTTGCTGCAGCCAGCGACGTTTTGCGAACAAAGGACCAACCGATAGACAGCGCAGGAGATAGCATAACGGTGTCAAAAGTCTCCTATTCGTTGAATCCTCTAAAGCCTTTTATCATTCGTGAGATCAGCTTTGAGGTGGATATACCAGGCGATCCCGGTTTCCAGATCTCCGTTCATGCCGAACTGAATGGCGAATCCGTACTTTGCCAGGCTGCGGCTTCCAGGTTTACCTGCGATTTCTCGGGACACGAGATTACAGTCCTGTCGGCGGCATCGCTGCATGTACGCAGCTCTGCAATCTTGCATATATATCTGCCGTACACGAGGCAAAACAGTTACAGGCCGAACAACACCTATTTGCCACTAATCCGAGCTGGCGCTCCACTGGTTCCCCCCGGATCTACTAGCCGGGCGCAGGTCGCCCGGAACGGTAGGACTATGGCGTATCCCTAACGATGAATAAGAAAGGCATGCTCTTAACCATCTTGAAAACGCTCTTGATGCTGGCGATCCTTGGCTTCTTCTTTACGCTGGCGGCACCAACACGATTTGGCGGCCGTGCCTCCTACGTGATAGTCACCGGAAACAGCATGGAGCCGTTTTTGCATCGTGGCGACCTGGCGATCCTGCGCCAGACCGGCGATTACGATATCGGCGATGTTGTCACCTATCACCACCCCCGTCTTGGTCGAGTCATCCATCGCATTGTCGATCGTAGCGGCGACAACTTTGTCCTTCAAGGGGACAATAACGGCTGGATAGATTCCTACCAACCGGTGGTGGCCGATATCGCCGGTGAGCTCTTGTTGCATATTCCAAGGGCAGGCAGCGTTGTCTGGGGGTTCCGCACGCCGGTTGGCGCCGCCTTGCTCGCCGGGGTGATTGGGGTCATGCTCTTCTGGTCTTTCGCAGAGGATTCAGAGCCAGAAGCGGAGTCGGGCTGAGGAAGCCCGAGCATCCTCCCGGCAGGTTATCCTTCCGATGTTGAGGCATTCTGGTCACAGGATTTCGCGAAAGCTGAGCGGCAGACGATGGCAATCGTATGCTGGCCAGAAACGACCTGACCGGAACGCAAGGTCCACATCGCATTCCCGGTTTCTTTTTCTGCTGCCAGTAATGCAGTTTCTGGGTCTCGTCTGGCTAGGTCTGCTCCTGGCGGCAGCAGCCGCGTCTCTCGTGCCCGAGTCAGGGCTTGATGATG
>JAHEJP010000069.1 GCA_024638855.1 Chloroflexota bacterium | reverse complement strand
TTCGATTATCTCGCCTAAGTGAATAAACATGTCGGCCACGCTGACGATCCCTTGAACGTACTTAACACCCCGATCTAGCATTCTGCTGAGAGACGAGTTAACAATGCTTGTCCCTTTAAAGAATACGTAACGATGCCGCCGGCTACCAGTTGTTCAGCAAAGCCAGGTACCTGGAGGAAATTTTCGGGTTCGACGCCTGCCTTGGTAAGAGAATCCGGCAGAGAAGCGAAGGTAGGGGAGAACCTCAATACTGAGGCAAGAACCGCTTCGTCTGGTAAAAACAATCTTAGGCCGACGACGCCATGTTGGGCCGGTGCATAGCCGGTCCACAGGCTGCTTAAGGCGGCAACTGTCGTGGATGGAAAAACTGAGGTAATCTTAATATCGACGGTTGCCAATTCTATAAATCCGGACAGGTGTTCCCGGGATCTTTCAAAAATATCCCAACCAAGCGAATCAACCAGCAAGACAACTACTTTATTAATTCGCCCAGATTGATTAATCAGATCGGGTGTGGTCAGGGCCGGCAAACCGGAGAAGGTGACGCCCAACAGGTTAGCTACTGTTGCCGGGACGTTGGCGATAGTTCCACCTTGATAATCTGGAACGACAAAAGCATCTGGTATATCGAAGGTATTCAAGAGCCCTTCTCCTATCTCAGGATTCAACCAAACCTAAACAACGAAATCATTATCTGAAATTTTCAGGAAGGCGCATAAAATAAAAAAGGTCGGGGCTTTATTCCCGACCTTCTCTGGAGGCGGTATCTCCATGTAGATAATTATTTCAACCGCCGGCTTCTCCTCAGATCAACGAGAGTTCGTTACCCTTCGTTAATTAAATTTTATAACCATCTCAGGCATCAAAACAGCTGCCAAGGATTAATGAAGATAGCATGATGCCTTTTATCACATCAACCTGAATTGATGATGAGTTAGCTTAACAGTGAATCCTTTAAGACCGTCATTTGACTGGCGACGCTATCATCTACAACCTGGTCGCCAACGCGTATGATGAGGCCACCTAAAATGTTGGGATCTACCTTGAAGGTGATATCGTCTACGCCAACACTCTTCTTAATTGAATTCTTTTCTTTGTCACTTAATGGCAACGAGCTGGTCACCTCGGCAGACTCACCCTTGAGTTCCTTCACCCCGGCCGGAACTTTACCAAAGAAATCGGCGATAATCTCGTGCTGCCGGTCCTCACTTAAGGATTCTCCAACTAGTTTATTGGCCGCAGCAATTGATATCGCAGCAACTTGAGAGCGTAGACCAGCCAAAATGCGATCTCGTTCTTCAGTCGCTTCTTCTCTTGCAGCAGTCAATACCTGTTCAGCGTCTGACTTTGCCTTGGCTATGATGCCGGCCGATGTTTCTTCAGCCTGAACCGTCGCATCTGCGCGAATCTTGTTTGCTTCAGCGCGGGCATCGTCCTGGATCTTTTTTGCTTCGGCGTCAGCATTGTCTCGGGCTATAGAAGCCTGGCGAGCATCTTCGAGACCCTTGGCAATTCGCGCCTGTCGTTCCTCAAGCATGCGCGTGATCGGTCCATAAGCAAAAGCCTTCATCAGCAGGACTAAGACGACTATAGCGCCGATCTGAACAATCAGATAGCCTAAATTTATGCCTAAACCTTCCATATATCGTCCTCTCTAAAGTTGGTAACGACTTTATAGCACGAACAAAATAATGAGGGCCACCACAAGCGCGTAAATGGCGACTGCCTCCGCGAAAGCAATACCCAGAATCATATTTGTCTGGATGTTGCCACTGGCGTCAGGATTGCGGGCAATACCTTGAACAGCGCCAGCCACCAATATGCCGATACCTGCACCGGCGCCAATTGCTCCTAACATCGCCAAACCAGCACCAATTGCTTTTAGGCCAGTAACAAGCGCGAGGGCTGCTGCTTCATCCATACTTATATTTCCTCCAACTCAATTTTTCGGTGATTGATTAATTTTCCAATGTGTTAATTGTGTATTGTTTTCTAATGATGATCGTCGTCATCACCATGGTGTTCTGATGCGCCGGCCATAAACATGAGGGCTAGCAAGCCGAACACGACGGCCTGAATGAGACCGACAAAAAATTCGAGGCCGAAAAAGGCCACGCTGATTGCGGGTACTAGAAAAGCGATGACGAACAATAAGATCTGTCCAGCGAAGATATTTCCTAGGAGACGGAAGGAGAACGAGATAACACGGGAGATCTCGCCTACAAGCTCCAACAGGCCTACTGCCCAATCAATACCCTTAATTGGATTCGAGGCAATGACAGTCGGCGTAACGTTCCAAGGGAAGAACTTCTTTAAATAGCCTATGCCCAGATATCTGAAACCAATCACCTGTACCCAGACCATAGTGACCAGAGCCAATGCCAAAGTGAAATTCAGATCAGTGGCTGGGGCGCGTAAAAAGGCTACAACTGCCCAATCGGCGTTTTCTGGATCACGACCTCGACGGGGATCGTCAGGATTGACATCACCTGGTACATCATTGTTGCCGCCAAATAGAAATCCATTCGCCTTTATCAAAAATCCATTGCCGGCAATCTTAGTATCATTGTAATCGCCTGAATTCGCCTCATCCACAGCGTGTTCGACTTCTTCAAAAGTATGCTCGAGCTCTTCTTCACTTAGGTGCTCGCCTAACGATTCAGCCAGGTTTTCTTGTGCCTCGACAGCCTCCACGGCTTTTAGGTGGGGGAGCCATTCATAGAATCCAATGCTATCTACACCTGGCACAAGCTCAATCCAATTGGCGACAAGAATGTACAAAATAAGTGTGAAGAAAAGAGGGAAGAATTGCTTGGCTTTTTTCGCGCCGGCTAGGTTTATAGAAAAGTTCATACCACCTTCGATGATGGTTTCGAAGAAGTTATAGAAACCCGTTGGCACCTCGTCGGCCGTGCGAGACCGAGCCCTCAGAGCCAAGGCAATAATGAACACAACTAACCAGGCGACAACCGTCGTAACAAATGTATTGGTGAGACAATTGACAACTGGTAATCCTCTCGTGCCCGGATAACATTCGCCCGGCAACTGGATTACCGGCAAAGCAGGCTGCGTGTAGGAAAGAAAGCAGCCAAAGAAGATCAGGCCAAGAAATACTGCCAGTAGAATGTAACGTTTCTTCATTTTATCGTTTATTCCTCTGTCGTGGTCTTATCTTCGTTGTTGGAAACCATGTCGCCCGCCATTGACTTTTGCGCTTTGGCAAGCGCCCACAGGCTTATACGGACGATTACGTACAAAGTAATGGGAAAACTGCCAAGGAGGAACAAGATGGTAAAAATGCCACTTGTACCCAATAAGCTGTCAAGGAACCGACCGATCGCAAATGCCAAGCCAATAATGACGACGCTTGCGAATCCGGTCACGCATCCGATCTGGCCGACCAGCCCTGCCGTTCGCGCCGTCTGATCGAGATTTGTGTTGTTCTGGGACACATTCCACTTGTTCTAGCAGAGTTTGTGCATTATATCACAACTCTTGATCACGACAATTGGGCTATTCAATTCCATATCATCAGCGTAGCCTAACATTGATCTGATGAATTGGAGACGCAAAATTAGCCCGCGAAGAAAGCCGTCGCTGCTCGGCGTGTAAGCTCAAACGTAGAGTTTGCGAGTATGCCAAGATATAGAATACCGAATATGGTTAAGCCGATTGCCAGGCCGGAAGCCCGCGACACTGGAATAGCGACTTCCTCGTCATCTGAGCGGTAAAGATACATGAACTTGGCCACGCTCAGGTAGTAGTACAGGGCAATGAAGGCATTGATGATACCGAGAAGGGCTAACCACCATAATCCGGCTTCGACAGTCGCCCTGAAAATAAAGAATTTGCCGAAAAAGCCGGCCGTTGGTGGTATGCCACCCAGGGAGAGCAGGGCGAGTAACATAGCCAGAGCCAAAAAAGGTGACCGGCGGCTAAGACCAGACAAATCCGCGATTTCATCGGAACCGTTGATATTACTGACAATTATGACCACAGCAAAAGCGGCGACATTGCTTATCATGTAATAGAGCAGGAAGTAAATCGTCGCACCAGCGCCATCGATGCTATCTGCATTTACACCAATCGTGGTCATCGCCGCGATCAAACCCATCATGGCGTAACCTGCTTGGGCGATGCTGGAATAGGCCAACATGCGCTTGATATTGGATTGGCGTATCGCCAGTAAATTTCCCAAGAACATGGTGACGATGCAGATGGCTACCAACATGGCCCACCAGCTATTTGAGGAGTCGGCCGGGCCAAAAACGCCGGCGGTAAAAACGCGAAGGAAAACGGCAAATCCAGCTGCTTTCGAGGCAGTTGAGACTAGCCCCGTAACCGGCGTAGGCGCTCCCTCATATACATCGGGCGCCCAAAAGTGGTATGGAACGGCCGATATCTTAAATCCGAATCCAACGATTACCAATGCCGCGGAAATCAAAACTGTGGCTCGTAAAACTGGGTCACCTATTGCGGAACGCGCAACCGACTCCGCAATAACATAGATGTTGGTTTCCTGGGTCAAACCATAAAGGTAACTCATGCCAAATAGCATAACGGCCGAAGCAAAGGCGCCGTAGATGAAATACTTCATACCAGCTTCATCGGACCGGGATTCATCTTTCCTAAATGCTGCCAAGGCATACAAGGAGATACTAGCGGTCTCTAAAGCAATATAAAGCATGATCAAGTCGGCCGAAGCGGACATTAGACTGAAGCCAATTGTTGCGGTTAAGAGCAAGGTGTAATATTCGCTCCTCTGAACACCTTTAAAGTCCAAGGATATAAGAGCAGTGATTAAGAGTGCTATCAGGAAAATAACACGGAAGGCAAAAGTCACGAGATCTTGGCGGATCATGCCTCCCCAATAGAGCTCGGGCTGGGCGTTCGGTTGATCTAGAAAGAACCAAATGCCAATCGTTACTAGTAGAATAAAGAAGCTTCCCCAGGCAGTAGTTAGACCAAGCCCGCGTTTGTTGTCACTCTTAAAGGCTTTGTCTATAAATAAGATAACGATTGCCAGTATCAGCAAACAAAGTTCTGGTGCTAAGGCCAAGACGCTTTCAAGCGTAATTGAGCTCAATTATGCACCTCCCAACCAGTGAATAAAATCGGCCGCGACGAGTTGGGCCGAATCGATGACGTTCGCCGCCGAATCCAGCACAGTCACGGCAGAATCGAATTCTTGCGCTACCTGGACCCTTTCTACAATAGGTGCCATTCCGGAAGCCACGATACTCGATAATGTCGAAGGAAATAAACCTATGACAACTAAGATCAAAACGAAAGCGACAAGGGTGAGTTTGTCAATCGTCAAAAGTGGCCGCATGTCGTGCCATTTGTGTTCATCGTAGTCGCCGAAGAAAACACGCCCAATAGCCCGCAATATGTAAGCGGCCGTGATCACCACGCCCAAAATGGCCAGGATGGCGATCCAGTTATAGTAATCGGCGGGATTTAGACCGAGAACTGTATTGCTCAGGTCCATCGATGTTCCGTTCCAAAGACCCAAGAATATAGGGAATTCAGCGACAAATCCTGATAGCCCGGGCATACCCATCGATACTAGGCCACCCACGACAAATGCGACCATGGCCAAGGGCAGCACTTTCATCATGCCGCCTAACTGAGTCATGTCACGAGTATGGGCCCTATCATACACCATGCCGACGACGGAAAAGAAGAGAGCGGTCATGACGCCATGACTGACCATTTGTATGCCTGCTCCCATGAATCCATTCATATTCATGGCGGCGAATCCCATCGTGACCAAGCCCATGTGACTGACGCTGGAATAGCCGATAAGGTATTTCATATCAGTCTGCCGCATGGCGATCAGCGATCCGTACAAGACGTTGACCAGAGTTAATAAGATGATGAAGGGCATCCAATAAACGGTACCTTCGGGCAAGATCTGGATGCCAACCCGCAACGAGGCATAAGCGCCCAACTTCATGAGAACGCCCGCGTGAATCATTGAGACCGCGGTAGGGGCGGCTACGTGACCGTCTGGTGACCAATTGTGTAGAGGCCAGATGCCTGCCAGGATGCCAAAGCCCAAAAACAGTGGCAAGAACCAGATTCTTTGAATGTCGAGCGGAAATGTCGCTTCAGACCAAACTCGCAAGTCAAATGTAGGGCTAAGAGCCTCTGAGTATTCAGGCAGTAGAAAGTAAAGGACCAGGAAGGCGATAAAGGATATGAAGCTGCCGATTAAGAGATACAAGGTCAGCTTCATCGAGGCGTATTCTCTTGTTTTCTCCCAGCCCCAGATGACGATGAGCACATACATGGGCAACACCGCCAACTCGTAAAAGAAGAACAACAGAAACCCGTCGACAGCCACAAAAACGCCCTGGACGCCGGCAACGAGCAGCATGAAAAAGGCAAAAAACTCGCGCGGCCGATCGTCAATACTCCAAGAAATTAGTACACCACCGACGCCTACTACTGCTGTTAGCAACACCAATGTCGCACTTAGGCCATCGACGCCCACGATGTAATTGAGCCCAATGCTAGGTACCCATGGGTGTTCCTCTACCAATCTCAGTGATTCAGCCCAGGAGGAGCCTGCCGCAGGCAAATTTTGGCTGTAAATGACAAAAATAAATACTGCCAATAATAAACCTAGCACCGCGCCAGCGAGAGCTAGCATGCGGGCATTCTCCTTCCTATCCTTGGGCAATAGGAGTATGATGATCGCCGTCAATATAGGCGACAGCACTATGATGGAAAGAAAGGGAAACTCCATTTTTTCAGTTCCACTTGAATAAAGGTTGTTGGCCTTTGGCTATAAATAGGTCTCGGCCGATAGCTAATACACTCCAAGTAAAATAATCTTTGTCACTGTGTCGTTGATAATGGCCAGGATCCATTGGGGCCAGATACCAAGAGACAACATGAGAATCATGAGTGGCCAAATAACGAGATGTTCTCGCAGATTCATATCTTTAAGATCTTGCCATTTGGGATTCGCTTCACCGTGAAGGGTAAAACCAATGCCTTTCAAAATATAGCCGCCGGTCATCAATAGACCCAGCATCGACAAAACGATTTGGATTCGGAATGGGCCCCAAGCGCCACGGGTTATCATGAATTCGCCGACAAATCCGTTCAAGCCCGGCAAACCTAAAGAGGCCATGCTGGTGAATATCAAGGCAGCGCCAAAGAAAGGTAAAATCGACCAAAGGCCACCGTAATCCTTCAATTGCCTGGTATGCGCGCGATCATAGATGACACCTACCAGGAAAAACATGGCAGCCGCCGACAATCCATGATTGAACATCTGCATGACGGCGCCGCTAGTGGCGATGATCGCATCCTCGTTCATGTTGCTGTTTGTATATTGGGAGCCAAATACCCAGGCCATCACGGCAATGCCCATGACCACAAAGCCCATGTGATTGATCGATGAATAGGCGACCAACCGTTTGAAGTCCCATTGGCCGAAGGCTGCATAGCCGCCCATGATGATACTGAGCATGCCGAAAACGGCCAGAACGCCTGCAGTGGCGTGAGCTTGTTCCGGGAACAAAGGCACAGTTAGGCGTATAAAGCCATAGGCGCCCATCTTTAATAATACGCCTGCCAAAATCATGGAACCGGCAGTGGGCGCTTCGGTGTGGGCATCGGGCAGCCAGGTATGGAATGGCCAAACTGGAATCTTAATGGCGAAGGCGATGACGAAAGCCACGTAAGCAATGCCTTTAAAGAAGCCGGTGGATAGGTTGGTGCCCGGTAAGACTGGCAAATTGTAATTAACCCAAAGTTCATATAATTCCGTGATGTCGAAGGTGCCCATTGAAAGACCGATTACCTGGATGGCTAATAAGAGGCCAAGGCTACCGGCCATCGTGTAAATCATGAACTTGAAGGATGCATAACGACGATCCTTACCGCCCCAATAACGGATAAGGAAGTACATTGGGACCAGGCTAAATTCCCAAAAAATGAAGAATATGACCAGGTCTAAGGCCACGAATAGACCTAGCATTGCGGTTTCAAGAATGAGGAACAAGATCATGTAGGGCTTAATCTTGTCGTCAATACGGAAAGAAGCCAGAATGGCCAGCGGCGTTAGAATGGCCGTTAGCAATAACATGGGCAAGCTGATGCCATCGGCGCCTAAATGGAATGTAGAGCCAATCTCTGGAAACCATTCAGCCTGAACCTGGTACTGCATAGTAGCATCCACTCGGTCGTAGTTGAGCCAGGCCATGAGCACAAACACGAGTGCGATGGACGCGAATGCCAAAGCCACCCAGCGGATGAGGTTTTTTTCATCGCTAGGCAACAATACGATGAGCAACGCTCCAACCACGGGCGTAAGAATTATGAAGATTAGAATATTCTCTAGTAAGAATTCCATAGTTCAGCTCGTTAAAAGATGCCGTCAAGCAAACCAGAGTTAATTATTAAGACGACGACTGCCAATGCCCAGCCGATCAAGACGGACACCAGTACATATTCCTGAATCTTTCCTGTTTGAATGGCCCGAAATTCTTGGGCCAAAACCAATACCTGGTCTTTCAGCCAATCAACGCCACCACTGATGACGACTTCTTCAAAACGCTTCATATAGGAGCCGAGGCGGTAAAATGCCCGGGCGACAAGATGCAATGTCCCATCGATGATGCCGCGATCGATCCACTCATAGACGAATGTTCGGGCTAACCATTTCGTGGGATTAACGAATAGTTTTTCGTACAATTCGTCCCACCACCATTTGTTCTGAAGGAAGGTATACATGGGTCCAAGCGGCCTGACCAAAGGATCGGGTTGGCCTGCTTCGAGAGCCTTGCGGCCGTATATCCACCAGCCGAGGAATAATCCCCCAATCGCGACAAAAAGTGACATGATTAAGGGCACGTAGCTAAACTCTTCGATGGCGAAAACAATGCCCTCCAAAACTGGCAGGCTGAATAATTCGATCATGGTTTCTTCGATGGAAGTCGCTACAAAATGTTCGAAGAAATTATTACTGAATAGTGGTCCGAGTATGGGGAAATTTTCGGGCACACCACTCAGACCGACGAAGAGCGCAAATATGGAAAGGACGACTAGAGGTACGGTCATAAACTTATTGCTTTCATGAGCGTGTTCGGCCAGTTTGGTGCGTGGTTTGCCCAAGAAGGTGAGTGATATTTGACGAGCAGTGTAAAAAGCTGTCAGTAGTGCGCCAATCACCAGGATCCAAAATATGATAAAGGCCAAGGCTTCGCCATCGGTAGCACCTTCCTTCCAAGCAACAGCCAAAATCTCATCTTTTGACCAAAATCCGGCCGTGATTATCGGGAATCCGGAGAGTGCCAGACCACCTATCAGGAAAGTCCAGAAGGTAATGGGCATCTTCTTGCGCAGACCACCCATGTTCATCATATCCTGGGGATCAGTATGATGATCATGAGCTTCCTCGGCACCATGTTCCATGCCATGAATGATGGAACCAGAGCCTAGAAATAAAAGCGCCTTGAAGAACCCGTGGGTGATGAGGTGAAAAGCTGCAGCGATATAAGCGCCGATGGCAACGGCGGCAACCATGTAGCCTAGCTGCGATATCGTCGAAAAAGCAAGAACCCTTTTGACATCATTTTGGGCGACAGCAATGGTTGCGGCCATTATGGCTGTAAATGCACCAATGCCACCGATCACAATCTCGACACCGCCTGCGCCCTCGATGGCGACGACAATTAAGGGGAAGATCCGTAAGATTAAATAGACACCGGCCGAAACCATTGCCGCAGCGTGGATAACCGCGCTAACCGGGGTTGGGCCTTCCATGGCATCCGGCAACCAGACATGCAGTGGCCATTGAGCCGATTTTCCGACGGTACCTGCAAAGAGCAGCAATGCCATCAGTGCAAGACCGCCAGCACCCACAAGCCCTGCAGCATGTTCCAGGCTCTCGGCCGAAAGGGCTACGCTAAAGGTCAGTGTGCCAAAAACGCGGTAGAAGTAGACGATTCCCAACAACATAACGACATCGCCAATGCGGGTAGTCATAAAGGCTTTCACCGCGGCCGAACGCGGTGGAAGCTGTTTTGGATCGTCGTATTTCTTGGCGTACCAGAAACCAATCAGTAAGTAAGAACAGAGCCCCATGAGTTCCCAGCCCACAAACAGTGTTAACAAGTTGTCGCTCACGACCAGGATCAACATCGATCCGGCAAAGAGGCTCATGAAGGCAAAGAAACGAGAGAATAATGGTTCGACCCCATCATGATTGGGTTTGCCCTTCACGGGGTGGGTTCCAGGGCCATCGCCCCAACGATGATAGCCAACGCTGTACATGAAAATCATGCTGATGGTGGTAGTCACCATAACCAAAGTCACGGCCGTGAGAGCGTCTACAGATACACCGATCTCTAGCCAGTTGAAGAAGGGTCCCACCGGTAGCCAAGCGAAGGAACTATGAACCAATTGCGGATGCTCTGCCAAGTGATGTGGGTCTTCGATGAAGGCCAAAATAGCAGCTATGGCCACAAGCCAGCCCAAAACCAGGGCAAACCCGACGCCGGCCCAGGCTAAGATCCAACTCAAAGTCTTGTTACGATTTGTGAACAAGACGATGAGAAAAAAGACCAACAAGGGACCGGCTGGAATTAGCCAGGTGAAAGTGGTCAATAGTTCTTCTGACATGCAGCGATCCTTAATTTTGAGCCACTAACCTGATGTAACCAGGAACGGGCTCTCAGGAATGTTGTGAATACCTATGAACAGCCGAAAAGATAAACAAACGGCTTAATATTTCAAAGTATCGAGTTCTTCGGCAACAACCGAGTCGCGACTGCGATAAACAGTAATAATCAATGCTAGACCTACGGCCGCTTCGGCCGCAGCTACGGCAATCACAAATACTGCCCAGGCAACACCCACTTGTTTCTCTGGCTGCAAATATCGCCAAAATGCAACCAAGTTGATGTTAACGGCATTGAGCATCAATTCGACAGCCATTAAAATGGCTACGGCGTTACGACGAGCCATAACGCCATAGAGGCCGATACAAAACAACAGAGCAGCAACAATCAGGTACCAGGACAGTGGAATCATGATTCTTTCTCCGGTCGAGCGAGGAAGACCGCGCCGACGAGAGCGGCTAATAATAGAACAGAGGCAACTTCAAAGGGAATGACGTATGCCTCGGGACTTACCAATAGTGCCCCAAGTTGCTTCACACCTGCTTCAATCACCACGCCGCTGACTTCGGCCGGTGCGGGATATTTTGAAGTTGGCCAGGTGCGCAGTGCAACAACGGCTAATAGTGTGAAGGCCAATATTGCGGTGGCTAGACCCCAAATTGGCTGGGAATTGAACGGAGACTCCACGGTCTGCATGAGACGGCGAGTCATCATGATCGAAAAAATCACTAAGATCGAAATGGCGCCGATATAGACTAAGAGCTGGGCAGCAGCTAAGAATCCTGCTTCAAGCAAAATGTAAAGACCGGCCACACCTAGGAAAGATGCCATTAAGGCAATCGCAGCCCGAAAGAGATTTCGATCAGTCACCACGACTATGGCTGAAATAATCGTGAATAAGCTGATTAATATAAAGACAACTTGCTGAATAGTCATTCTGTCAGCCTTTCCTAAAGACCATTTGCTTAACGAGCTTGACTAGTGGGCAGTACCGGCCGCCGTTTGTATTTCCGTAGACTCGGAAGCTATTTCCTCGACGATTCCCGGGGCCTCTTCATTTGCCCGGCGTTGTCTGGCAAAGCGACGAACAAATTCAATTGCGATCAGGAAGACGATGACGTTGACGAGAAATAGAATGCCGGCCGATGCCCATGAATTTATATTCTCAGGCAGTAATTTTACGACTACGGCGATAACCAATATCAGTGTCAACGTCAAAGGCACAAGAAATTTCCAATTGAAATTTAATAATTGGTCAATCCGAATTCTCGGGAAAGTTCCGCGGATCCAAATGAATAAGAAGTAAACAAGAAATACTTTTAATGAAAAATATAACAATCCAAGGATCGGATATTCAACGGCCCCTGGTCCGCGCCAGCCACCCAAGTAGATAGTCACAAACAGGGCTGCCATGAACAATGCATTGATGAACTCTGCCAGGAAAAACATGGCAAACTTCATGCCGCTATATTCAGTATGATAGCCGGCCACAATTTCAGACTCAGCTTCTAACAAATCGAATGGTGTGCGGCCTAATTCTGCCAGAGCGGATATTAGAAAGATCAATGCCGAAAGGGGTACGACGAAGATATACCAAACATCCTGGGCGACAACAATCCGCTGCATAGACATGGAGCCAGCAAGAAGTATCGGGATCAACAAAGCCATGACCATTGGTACTTCGTAGCTGACGAGCTGGGCCACCGATCGGAATGCGCCCAATAGGGCATACTTATTATTTGAACCCCAACCTGCCAATAACAATGCAACCACGGAAATGGAGCTTATAGCTAAAACGTAAAAAAGTCCGACATTGAGATCTGTGCCGATGACCCCAGGAGCGAACGGGATAACCGCCCACATGAGCAGTGCAGCAACAACGATGATAATTGGCGCCAGGTTGAAGGCAAGTTTATCTGCCCCGAATGGGGTGATGATTTCTTTTGTCAACAACTTCATTGCGTCGGCGATGGCTTGTAGTAGGCCATAACGACCTCCAACGCGATTAGGACCAATCCGATCCTGAATTCGGGCAATCACTTTACGTTCGAGCCAGATTAGCACCAGGACGATCAATAAATTTACTGTGGAGATTATCAGGATGACAATGATGTCTAGAATTGCTTCAGACAACCATGACGGCATGTCGTCAGACCAAACATCTCGCATGTAACCAATTGTATTTAATTGCACCAAACTTTGAAGAAATTCGACAATATCAAAAGTCATCAATTGCTCCGATCTTCTGCTCGCAAAAAAAACCGGGTTCTACATTGCAGTAATGTCGGAAAACCCGGAATAGGTATCGATTCTGGCTAAAACCACTCCAGCGCGCCTTCTCGCCATACGTATCCCAAAGCCGCCAGCAGGATAACAACAAAAATTATTATCTCGATTACGGCAAAAAATGGCAGCTGGTTAAATGCAGCTGCAATGGGGAACAAGAATACGGCTTCAACATCGAAGACAACAAATACAAGAGCAAAGATATAATATTGCACCTTGAATTGAATCCAAGTATCGCCAACCGTCTCTACACCACATTCGTAGGTAGATTGTTTGATTGGATTTGGCTTTTTAGGACCTAGTAAAATTCCTAAAAGTATTGGCACGCCGGGGAAAACAACGGCAATTACTACAAAGAGCAGGATAAATTGCCAATCACTTAGCATCTATAATTTTTCCTTGTGAGTTGGTGATTGTGAAATATATCTCATTTATAGCATATGCCCAAAACACCGGCAACGGGCAGCGAAACCGGATTCTAACAGAAAGATTGTTACAAGCAATAATAGTTTTTTTGGCAAAGAGGCCGATGAAACAAGGGGCAGAAGAGGTTCCTCGCTTCAACAAGTCAGCTCTTCTTTTTTAATGACACTAAGTAGATACAAGCCAACACATTATTTTCCAGTATTTCCTCGCGAATGAGATTGCTTGTCGTCATTTTTAGAACCCTTTTGACGAAGGCTCCAATGACTAATTCGACAAGGATTGGCTGGGAAGCAATAATATTTGGTGGAAACCATCACATTATTGTTCTGGGTGTTCTTACAGTTAAAGAGCAGACACATAGTCTCTTATTTTGATGCCACGAATAAATGACAAGTGAACTATGGGAAATGAAGATTTGCACCTTGCAGCGGACATTGGAGGGACAAAGACTGTTTTAGCTTTGTTCACGGCCCGTAGCGGTCCCCACAATCCAATATCTGAAAGTCGTTTTGCGAGCAAGGATTATAATTCGCTGGCACAAATCATATTTGATTATCTCGATGGCTCAGAATGGTCCATTCAATCGGCGACGTTTGGTGTTGCTGGACCCGTACACGGGCATAAAGTTCAGGTAACAAATCTTCCGTGGCTTGTCGATGCACGAAAACTATCGGATGAATTAAACGGTATACCTATCTTTTTGTTGAATGATCTGGAGGCGATCGCTAATTCAATTCCAACCCTTGTGGCAGATGATTTGGCGTCTATTAAACCGGGCAAGCGCAATAGTAAAGGTCCTGTCGCCGTTATCGCCCCTGGTACGGGACTTGGAGAAGCTTATCTTTTTTGGGATGGACGCCATTACCGGCCGATCCCAAGCGAAGGGGGGCACACGGATTTTGCCCCGGCAACCTCCCTGGAATTGGAATTATTAGCCTATTTGCAGCCCCGATATGACCATGTGAGTTACGAGAGGGTTTGTTCAGGACTAGGTATCCAAAATCTATACGCTTTTTTACGTGATACGAAGAAGTATGGCGAACCAGACTGGTTACGCGATGAGCTGGGTGAAACAAAAGATCTAACACCCGTTATCTTCAACTATGCTTTGGAAGAAAGGGTCGAAATTTGCCAGGCTACCCTTGGACTTTTCCTTTCGATTTTGGGCAGTGAGGCGGGAAACCTGGTTTTACAGGTGATGGCAACAGGGGGTGTTTACCTTGCAGGTGGCATTCCTCCCAGGATAATTCCACAGCTTCGAGGAAGGCGCTTCTTAGATGCTTTTACGCGCAAGGGCCGATTATCCAATGTGTTAATGAATGTGCCCATCGACGTTATCACCAATCCAAAGGCAGCACTATTTGGGGCGGCAAACCATGCCCTTCTAAACGCTGCCGACTGAGGTCAATACACAGTTTTGCAAGAGCATCTCCTTGGGGCCGCTCATACTGTCAAAAAGCCTTGACTTCAACAAATCGGTTGGCCTATTTATTGACAGGTATAGGATATCAAAATGAGGAAAACGATATGCCTCACTCAGTTCAAGTCACGCTCTTTGAGGATCATAAATCGCTGGCCAAATTTGCCACAAATTTGATTCTAAGAACCGCAACAGAGAGTGTCAGCCAGCGAGGCCAGTTTTCTCTTGTGCTTTCTGGTGGTGGTACACCCCGGCCGATATATGAATTACTTGCTTCAACTGCCTATATTGACAAATTTCCATGGGGCGAGACGCTTATCTTTTGGGGAGATGAAAGGTGTGTCCCCCCAGATCATGAGGAAAGCAATTACGGTCAGGCATGGACTATCCTATTGCGCCGTACAACGGTCAAGGAAAAAAATGTTCACCGAATAAAGGGAGAATTTTCGCCAGCATCGGCAGCCAAGGATTATGCTAAGCAACTACAAAAAGTGAGGAATGGCCAACTGCATCGACCCCGATTTGATCTCGTATTATTAGGCCTTGGCGATGATGGCCATACGGCCTCCTTGTTTCCAGGCGAGGTAACCGAAGAAGAGAGACAGGCTACGGTCATGGCTGTTACCGCCCATTATGGTGATCGACCTGCGACCAGAGTCACACTGACCCCCGTGGTTTTTAATAGTGCCCGACATATAATCTTCTTGGTCGTCGGCGCCAGTAAGGCTAAGGCAGTCGCAGCATCGCTTGAAGGTGCTATAGAACCCGAACGTTGGCCGGTTCAGCGAATTCGACCATCGGATGGCTCAATCACCTGGCTGCTTGATGTGGCTGCAGCAAACGATCTCAGCCAACCAAAAGCAAATTTGTAACCTTTGTCGGCAACCGTGCATCTAAGTGAATGGATTCGTTAGTGAATTCTAGTTCCTGCAATTCCTGTCGGAGATTGGGCCATGATTGGAATATTGATTAAATGGAGAGAGATTTTAGGATGACCACAACTGCAGAGAAAATTGGATTCAGCGTCAGATTGCAAACAAGCTTTGATGCTGCTTTGGGACTGGTATCTGAAGCCTTGCAGGAGCAAGGTTTTGGCATTTTGACCGAAATCGATGTGCAGGCAACGCTAAAGAAGAAATTGGATGTAGATTTTCAGCCATATCGAATCCTTGGCGCTTGTAATCCTACTTTGGCTTATGCAGCCTTAAGTGAAGTGCCGCAAGTCGGGCTCATTCTTCCGTGTAATGTGACGGTAGCCCAACTTGATGATGGCGAGGTTGAAGTATCGTTTTTGGATCCAATGCTTATGATGGGGTTAGCTGGCGAATCATCATTACAATCAGTTGCTGAAAGTGCAAAGGAAAAACTTCTGTTAGCGGCCGCAGCTTTGGAGGAGGTCTGAAAAATGCCAATATATGAGTTTGATTGCGGGAGCTGCGGCGGCAGTTTCGATAAATTAGTTAGGTCGATGTCGGCCATCAGCGATGTATCGTGCCCATCTTGCAACAGTCCAGAAGTAAAGAAGAAACTTTCCCTGTTCGCGAGTCGTTCAGCTGGGCAGGGTTCATCGGCTTCAGCTTCTGCTGCTAGCTGCGCACCTGGTGGGCTTTGAGGTATTCCTCGTTAATTCCAGCCGTGTGCTGGACCCAATGGTTACTTAACACAAATTCTTTTTTTTGTGAATGAACGCCAGGCTAATCAGCCTGGCGTTTTTGTCATTCAGACGGTTTGGCTCTTTGCCTGATATAATGGTCTGCAATATGAACGAGAGCATAAGCCTATTAGAATGGCGGCGTCAAACAAGCGAGTTGTATGCGGCCTTAAGAGAAACACCGGAGGCGGGCCGCGAGGTAGCCTGGCAACATTGGCGTGCCATGCGCAATGGCATGTTCCAGCATCATCCCCAGTCTCCGCTCGATGATAATCAAAAAGAATCCTTTCTCGGATTATCTTATTTTGACTTTGATCGAGCTTGCCGCGTCGAAGGTATGATTGACCAGCAGATACAAAGAGAGACATTTCACGTCAAATTGGATGCCGATGAGGACTTTTATTTTACAAGAGTTGGAAAGGTGTATTTCGATATTAAGGGCCACTTTGGGCAGCTTAGTTTGTTCTGGATCGAAGGCTATGGTGGAGGACTTTTTATTCCCTTTAAAGACAAAACAAACGGCTTAGAAACCTATGGCGGCGGCCGCTACTTATTCGACACAATCAAGGGGGCCGATCTTGGCACAAACGGAGACGGAATCATCTTGGATTTTAATTTTGCTTACAATCCTTCATGCGCTTATCATCCTCGTTGGATCTGCCCAGTGTCTCCGCCTGAAAATGCTCTATCGTTTGCATTAATGGCGGGCGAAAAAAAGTTCCATCTTTCGTAACCCCTTGCC
>JAHEJP010000405.1 GCA_024638855.1 Chloroflexota bacterium | reverse complement strand
CGGAAGCGGCCGTGCGCGATTCAGATATGGTCGTGACCGTGACAACCGGTAGTGCCGTAAACGTAGAATTATCTTGGCTGAAACCAGGCGCTTTCGTAGCTCGCCTTGGTTCATACCAGGAGATCGCTCTGGATGTGCTGCTGAAAGTCGATAAATTGATCGTAGATCGCTGGGCATACGTCAGCTACCGCATCCCAGAAATTGTCGAACTTGTCCAGGCCGGCAGGCTTAGCAGAGATAATGTCTATGCTGAATGGCCAGACATCATTGCCGGACGTAGGGTGGGCCGAGAATCTCAAGAGGAAATAATCTTGTTCGTCGCCCTAGGTATCTGGGGAGAGTATGCTTCTATTCTGCCATCAGTTTATCGGCGGGCGAAGGAATTAGGTTTAGGCAAGAGTCTCGGAATTTAATTGGATTAATGCCTTGGTCAGCACAGGAGCAAAGGATGCCGGACGACCAACTGAAAAATGGAGCAATCGATTCATTGCCAACTCATGCGCAGGTAGTAATTATCGGCGGCGGTGTGATTGGCTGCAGTGTGGCTTATCATTTGACCAAACTTGGTTGGCGGGATGTGGTGCTGTTAGAAAGGTCACAGCTGACGGCCGGAACCACCTGGCATGCCGCGGGTTTGGTCAGTAGTGGCGGTTTTAGAACCGAAACCACCATCATGATGGCCAAGTACACCGTGGAGCTTTTCGCGAGGTTGGGCGAGGAAACTGGCCAGGATACTGGCTTCAGTCCCATTGGCCATCTCGAGCTCGCCTGCAACTTGGAAGAATTAGAATCTATTCGCCGTGCGGCTGATTTTGGTCGCGGTTTTGGTATTGATATCGAAGAAGTGTCTGCCTCTCAAATCCAGAAAATGTGGCCCCTAATGGACACCAGCGATGTTGTCGCAGGTATCTATACAGCTCAAGACGGCCGTACCAATCCTGTTGATACCACTATAGCCCTGGCCAAAGGTGCTAAGATGGGAGGAGCCCGTATCTTTGAAGATACCAAGGTCACAGGAATAAAGAACAAGAATGGACAGGTGACCGGTGTGATTACCACCAAGGGAGATATTGAAGCGGAATATGTGGTCAACTGTGCTGGTATGTGGGCCCGGGAGTTGGGCAAGCTAGCTGGGGTGAACGTACCTCTGCATGCAGCCGAGCATTATTACCTAATCACTGAACCAATAGAAGGAATGCATAAGGAATTGCCGATTGTCGAAGAATCTGGCGCTTATGCTTACTACCGCGAAGAACATGGCGGGCTCTTGGTCGGTGTGTTCGAACCGGTGGCTGGCCCGTGGGGGATGGTCGAACCAGGAGGTCGCGGTGGAATACCAGATAACTTCAGCTTCGGCGAGATCCCACCGGATTGGGATCGTCTGATGCCTTATCTAGACAAGGCCATGGATCGCATCCCTGTTTCGAAAGACGCTGGGGTCCGTATTCTGTTCTGTGGTCCAGAAAGTTTTACACCTGATCTAGGACCCTTGATGGGTGAAGCGCCGGAGTTGAAGAATTTCTATGTTGCCGCGGGCTTTAACTCGCTAGGTATTTTACTAGGCGGTGGGGCTGGGCAAATTATGGCCCGATGGATAGTGGATGGACTTCCGCCTGTCGACGTCAGCGAGATCAACATCGAGCGTATGTCTCCGTTCCAAAACAATCCGAAGTACTTGCATGACCGGACCGTGGAATTATTGGGCTGGATGTTTACGACATGGCCCAATTATCAAGCTACAAAAGCTCGGAATGCTTGCAAGTCGGCACTGCACGACCGCCTTACAGATGCAGGAGCCTGCTTTTTTGAATATAGTGGCTGGGAGTACCCGGAATGGTTTGCACCTGAGGGTATTGAACCCGTTGTTGAGTACTCATGGGGCAGGCAAAATTGGTTTGACTACGCCGCAGCGGAACACAAAGCGGCGCGTGAAGGCGTCGTATTGATGGATTTGACCCTGATGTCAAAAGTGCTCGTCCAGGGTCGGGATGCAGAGAGCTTTCTAAATCAAATTTGTGCCAATAATGTGTCGGTGCCTATTGGTCGTTGCGTCTACACTCAATGGTTGAATGAACGTGGAACTATCGAGGCTGATCTAACGGTGACCCGCCTAGCCGAAGATAGTTTCATGGTGGTTCTCTCGCCAGCTATATTTACGCATGTGACAACCTGGCTAAAACGTCACATTTCACCCGATGCGTATGTTTTTGTTACAGACGTGACATCGGCTTATAATATCATCAGTATTCAGGGTCCAAAATCTCGCCAACTTCTCACCGGGCTAACAACAACGAATATATCCAATGAAACCTTTCCTTATCGTACGCTGCAAGAGATCGATGTGGGGTACGCGCTTGTCAAGGCTTTACGCTTGTCCTATGTGGGCGAATTAGGTTGGGAACTCTATGTGCCGACCGAGTTCACTCTCCATGTATATGATCAGCTGTTAGAAGCGGGACAAGCTGTAGACTTGAAACATGCTGGGCTGAATGCTCTGGACTCACTGCGACTAGAGAAAGGTTATCGTGATTATGGCAATGATATCGACAACGTGGATACCCCTCTAGAGGTTGGTCTGGGATACTTCTTGGATTTTGATAAGCCAGGTGGCTTCATTGGTAGAGAAACGCTTCTACGCCAAAAAGAGAGTGGAATTCTCGAAATGCGGCTGGTGCAGTTCCTGGTAGAAGATCCTCAGCCGTTGCTGCATGGTGGTGAAACGGTTATCAGGGATGGCAAGCGTGTGGGATATATCAGGAGCGGCGCGTATGGTCACACGCTTGGTGGTTCTGTAGGCCTGGGCCAGGTTGAGAACAAAGCTGGTGTGACCGTTGATTTCATCAAGAGCGGGAGCTATGAGATTGAGGTCGCCGGCATACGCTATCCGGCGAGGGCGTCCCTACGCCCAATGTATGATCCTCAAAATAAGCGGGTGCGTTCCTGAACGAACCTGTGCAACTCAGAATAAACCTCCATGCTAAGTAGTTATATGGTTCTGAGACTAAGAATAGGACACATTAATCATACTTTTCGCAATAAAAGGTTTTTCTTATGACAAATGTCATCCAAGATCAAGGAAGTTTGTCCCTAAACAAATCTGTAGCCCGCGCTTATCATATATGAGGATGGTTTGCAATGTCTGATCCTTGCGCCAAATCTCCACTCCACAACCATTCGGGCTTTTGAGTCGTTTTTGCGAAAAACGTTTTTAGTCCTCACCCTCAATTTAACATAGAAGCCAAAGGAGAAGAACATGACAAAAGAAGAAATGTACAGCCAGTTGGCCAAGGCAGTTGAAGAAGGAGAGCCGGAAGATGCGGCCGCGCTGGCTCAACAGGCGCTGGATTCGGGTTATGATCCCTTGGCTTGCATTAACCAGGGACTCACAGTAGGCATCACCCGAGTTGGCGAGTCATTTTCAAGTGGAGAAGCCTATCTCCCCGATCTCATCTTGGGCGGCGAAGCGATGAAATCCGCTCTGGCCATATTGGAACCAGCCTTGATGGATAATCAGGAGCGAGAAGTAGTTGGTCGCGTTGTACTGGGCACCGTAAAAGGAGACCTGCACGAAATCGGTAAGACCCTGGTTGGCACTATGCTCACGGCCAATGGATTCCAGGTTACCGACCTTGGCATTGACCAATCGGCCGAAGACTTTCTCGTGGCTGTCAAGGAAACGGGGGCAGATATCTTGGGTATGTCAGCCTTACTAACGACGACAATGCGAGAGCAACAAACGATAATTAATGCTTTGAAGGAAGGGGGCCTTCGTGATCAAGTAAAGGTAATGGTCGGCGGCGCACCTGTGACTCAGAGTTGGGCCGAACAGATCGGCGCCGATGGTTATGCGGAAGATGCGATAAGCGCCATCGATCTTGCTTATCGCCTAATTGATGCCCCGGCATAATTCGTGACCGATAAGTCAATCAGGAGGTGATGCAAGCGTCATAATTCCTGGATCAACTGTCCATTTGGTTAATCGTATATAACCAGGATGACATACCGTGGAGGAGGTACAGAATGAAGAAAGATAAGTTTTGGTTGCTTGTGAGTTTATTGATCGTCGTCAGCATGTTGGTTGTGGCTTGTGGTGGTGGAGAAGAAGTTGCCCCAACAGAACCGGCCGAAACGACTCAGGAAGAAGCGGCCGAAGAAGCGGAACCCGCCGAGGAGGCAGAACCGGCCGAGGAAGAGGCCCCAGCTGGAGAAGAAACGAGTATCACCATTATTATTCCTGAGGACCCAGCAGCCTTTAGTTCGTATGTCGCTGATACCGGTTACTCACAGATGTTGATGGAGATGGTCCTCATAGGCCTGACTGATATTGATGCCGAGGGTAACATCTTCACTGAGCTAGCGGCCGAGTTACCCACTATCGAAAATGGTGGTGTGGCCTTCGACGAAGAAAACTGGACCATGGACGTCACCTGGACACTGCGGGACGATATCTTTTGGGCCGACGGCGAACCAGTGACGGCTGACGATGTGATCTTCACCTGGGAAACACTCACGGATCCTGAAATGGGCACCTGGGTCGAAGGTGTCGACTACACCGATGGCTTGGAGAAGATCGACGATCATACCTTTATTGTCTACTATAACACCGTCTATCCCAACTACTTAC
>JAHEJP010000404.1 GCA_024638855.1 Chloroflexota bacterium | reverse complement strand
ACTGAAGAACAACGTGAAATGTTATTGAGAGAGGCCTGTGAAGTCCGGGTGCGAGCCTATGCACCCTACTCTGACTATCAAGTTGGTGCAGCCATTCTGACCGACGACGGCCGCGTATTTACCGGGGTCAATGTCGAGAATGCAGCCTATGGGTTAACCAATTGCGCCGAACGATCGGCCATTTTCTCGGCCGTGACGGCCGGTGCGAGGCGAATCCTTGCCGTAGCCATCTGCACCGACAATGCCGGCTCACCTTGCGGCGCCTGCCGCCAGGTCATGAGTGAATTTGCCGGTGATATTCCGGTCTGGCTCAGCGATGGCGCGGGTCTGGTTCGTGAAACGACTTTATACGCCTTGCTTCCCGACCATTTTGGACCAGAGCATCTGCACTCGAAATCAGAATTGTGATCGTTCTCTAAAATTGCCTCCTATAGTTGATGATGCAGATTTTGAGCGGCGATGATTGACAATCCATTCTCCGTCAGCGCCCATGCCGTGCGATTAACCGAATCAAACTTATCCATGAAGTTAAGGGCGAGGGCATCCCAATCACCCGACGCGATGACCTCCTCCTTGTCCCGGAAGTAATCCAATATATCAGATGGATACTCTCTTGTTTGTTCGACTTCCGGATCGCCGCCTTCATGTTTGGCCGAGATATTGGCCACGTGATCGGCCAGCACGATCAACTCTTCGCGTCGATTGTATGGCTGTCGCACGATACTCTTCCAGGTCTCCGTGATGTGGTGTTCGAATCGAACGACGCGCTCAAAATCAAGATCTTTTCGAAATTGAGCGCTTATTTCCATCGTCTGATTATTAACCGAGTTGCTCCAATTGAAGCCGATCAAAGGTGACGTGCCATCATCGCGGGCAAAGAGCTTGGCCCCGATGAGGGTCCAGAAAGCGGCATAAGGGTTATCATTGCCCATGAAGACCGAGATTTTGAACTCGATGTCGACGCCCAGGCGATGCAAAAGATAGCCTAGTAACACCGTGCCAGGATTGATATTAAGCACCTGGCGTACGCCGTAATTGGTGTAGTAATACAAGTACTCGTCCAGCCATTTCAGCGCGTACTCATTTGGTTGGCCGACCCCTCCAAAGTAGCCGGTTATTGTCTCCGGACCGCCTAGATGAACGTTTGAGCCATCAGTGCCCTTGGTGTCTAAAGTTTCTACGTAGCTGGCGCCAATGATTTGCATAGCGGCGGCGAAGGCAAGTAAATCGCCATCCGCTTCTTGCTCTTTCATCTTTCGCACTCGAATGAAACGGCCGGGCATGAGTGAGCCATCGTCGATGGCCTTCTGAGCGATTTCTTTCAGCCAGGGAAAATATTGGCTGGCGCTGATTTCCAGCGTAACGGCGTAATCATCGTTAAATGTAATCTGATCGATCTTGGCTGCTAACACCTTGCGGCGATAGTCAGCGAGGCTGATAAAACGACCTTCATTTCGTTGTTCGGTAAGCCACTCCAGGTCTGCTCGATACCCGGGATTCTCGGCCGCTACTCGGTCTAACAAGCTAGGTAAATGCATGGCCCGGGCAGCTTTTTGGTTGATTTCCTCAGGCGAGCCGTATTTGGCTACCACGTCGAGGAACTCATTAATGATCCGCATGTCGGGATTTAGCAGTACGGCGTTCAGGGCTTCAAGGCGATCCGGCGTGATCTGTAAGCGTTGGCGTAAATTCTCTGCCATCATGTGCTCCTTAATATTGAAACGGTTCTTGTTGATCCAAGATCATTGAAGTAAGCTAAAACTGTTGCCTCTAAGAGCACAACGATTCCTGTGCTTACTTTCAAGAGAAAAGTTTTAAACTTACGCATCAGTTGAACAGGATAAGGAACTTTTCTCAAATCGACCTGATATCAATCTAGCATCTCTAACAGTTCTTCGAATTCCTTATCCTTCATGCCGAAGTAATGTTCTTGGGCGGGAAATACTTCTTCCTGCACTTCTTCTGCATATCGTTTGAGTCCGTCGAGTATCACTTCCCCGGCGTTGCCATACACTTTGGCCATGCGTGGTTTGAACTTTGGGTAGAGGCCAAACATATCGTGATAAATCAGCAATTGCCCATGAGCTAGTGGTCCGGAACCCAAACTGATGATGATGCAATCATTGGCCCGTTCGGTGATGAGCTGGCATACACGATCGGGAACGAGTTCTAACAAAACCGCATAAGCCCCTGCTTTTTCCAGCGCTTTGGCATCGTCCAGGATTTTTTTAGCCTGCAACGCTCCTTTGCCTTGCAGCCGGAAGCCACCCAAGGAGCTGACACTTTGGGGTGTTAATCCCAGGTGTCCCATGACCGGGATGCCGGCGGCGGCGATACCGTCGACGCGGTCAGCCATCTCAGCGCCGCCTTCGAGTTTGACGGCGTCGGTATGCGCTTCGGCCATGAAACGGCCGGCGTTGCGAATCGCTTCCTCAACGCTGATCTGGTAACTCATGTAAGGCATGTCGCCGATTAACCAGGCTGTTGGCGCTCCTCGTCGGACCGCCTGGGTATGACGAATCATGTCATTCATCGTCACCGGCAGGGTGCCGTCATAGCCTAGCATAGTCATGCCTAAACTGTCGCCGACCAGGATCATGTCGATGCCGGCCTCCTCCTGAAAATAGGCTGTCGGGTAATCATAACAGGTCAACATGGTTATTGGCTTACCTTGTTCGACTTTCTTAAAAAGGTCCGGAAGCGTTATCTTTTTCCGTTCTGACATTGACTACCTCCATTTAAATTTACCACTCAACTTCATCTCCCATGTTACAATAGATCATCCACCGCTGTTGTCACAAGTGACGAATATCCTGAAACAGCGGTGACAAATGGATATTTGGACCCGTAAGGAAAATAGACGACGCTCATGTCTAGACAACGAACCTTTCGTAGTGAAGCCATCGTCCTTCGTCGCTTCGATTTTGGCGAGGCGGATAGGATGCTGATTTTGTATAGCAGAGAATATGGCAAGATACGGGCCCTGGCGAAAGGCGCCCGTAAACCACAAACTCGCAAAACAGGTCACGTCGAGCTTTTTATGCGCACCAATTTTCTCTTTGCCAAGGGAAAAAATATCGACATTGTCACCCAGGCGGAGTTGGTCGAAGCTTATCCTTCGTTGCGCGAAGATTTGTTCCGCACAACCTATGCCATCTATTCACTCGAGCTTGTAGATGGCCTGACAGCCGAGGCCGACCGGGATGTGCGCAAATATGAATTGCTGGCTAACACCTTGCGTTGGTTTGAGGAAGCAGAAGAAGCCAGGCTTGTAGCGCGTTATTTCGAGCTTCACTTGCTCTCGCTGGCCGGATTTCAGCCTCAACTTTTTCATTGCCTATCTTGCGGCGAAGCCATTGAAGAGCAAGATCAGTTTTTCAGCGTGGAGTTGGGCGGCCTCTTATGCCCTGGTTGCCGGGAGGAGGACAGGCAAGCCCAGCCGATTTCAGCGCCGGCCATCAAGGTGCTTCGCTATTTACAGACGCGAAGTTGGGATGTGGTCAATTCATTGCATTTGAGGTGGGAACTTCACGCGGAGTTGGAGATAGTCATGCACAATTATCTTCGACACGTGCTTGAGCGAAACCTGAGATCGGTAGACTTTCTCCATCGCCTGAGACAAGAAACCTCATTCTTGAACAAAGGCAAAGAATAGAAAAGGGCGTACCACATGTTGAGTACTACGCCCTTTATTACTACCTAACGGGATTTAATCAAGCTGAATCGACCTTTACTTAACGATTGTCGGCAGATATTGTAGATACTCCTTTATGTCGACCATATAGATATAGCGATTGTTTTCAAGATCGTATTCCACATCCTCAGTCGAATACATTTCTAACTTATTTACCAACACATCGCCCAGAGATACGGTATCAGTGATCTGAACTGATAATTCAAACTGCCACCAACAACCGGGACACATGTAATCCCATTCCCAGGTGAGCACACCATCATCAGTGCTAATGGGCTCCCACGGCTCATCCGGACTCCAGGGCACGGTTGCAGTAATGAATGTCATTTCGGCCGGCAAAGTATCGGTGAGATAAGATTTGGATGTGGTTTCCCAAGGATTGAGATTCTTATTGCCAAATTCGATGGTGTAAGTCACCGTAGCGCCCGCTTCTACTTCACCGCCGCTTCGCCATTTTTTCACGTAAATATCTGGTCCGGTAATGTTAGTGAACTGATTAAAGTTGTCGGCCGGGTTTACATCCCCGATGATTGGCGCCTCAACCGTATTTGTGTAGGCCAATCCTGGAACACCCGGGGATTCCACTTCTAACATGAAGCCGATGTGTGCCGTATCGCCTGGATCGAGTCCCTCAACCCAGAAAAGTAGCTGGTTCTGAGCACTGTTATCCGTCATGGTGATCCAGGGTCCATGATTGACCCACCATTCACCTGTGAATATGGTCGCCAAAGGATAAGTGTCCGTTATCCAGATGTTTTCAAGCTGGCTACTACCAATATTTTCAATTCTAAGGTTATATCCCAGACCCTCTTGGCTGTTCCACCAGCCCTCTTTTAACACACGTAGATTTGGCCCGTAATCGCGAACGGTTTCTACATGACACGCTTCATCATCGAATGGCCAACTATCCTCGCCATCGATGCTGACGGTCGCGCAGTTCGTGA
>JAHEJP010000403.1 GCA_024638855.1 Chloroflexota bacterium | reverse complement strand
CGTTCCGGCAATCAATGTGCGGGCCATGAACTACAACACATCACGAGCCATTTTTAGAGCTGCCAACAAGCTGAAAGTCGGCGCCTTGATATTTGAAATTGCTCGTTCAGAGATGGGCTATACCGACCAACGGCCGGCCGAGTACGTATCAGCAGTCATCGGAGCTGCTATCAAAGAGGGTTTTCGTGGCCCCCTCTTCATCCAAGGCGATCACTTCCAAGTATCGGCCAAGGGTTTCCTGACGGATCCGAAAAAAGAGATAGATGCGGTCAAGAATCTTATTGTTGAATCCATAGAAGCCGGGTTCTACAATATCGACATCGACACATCCACACTTGTAGATTTAGATCAAGATTCATTGGATGAGCAACAGCGAAACAATTATCACCTTTGCGCCGAGTTCACACACTTTGTCCGCGAAATTGAACCAGAAAGGATAACCGTTTCTCTGGGAGGCGAAATTGGCGAAGTGGGTGGTCACAATTCCACGGTGCCAGAACTCCACGCCTTTATGCGAGGCTACCAGAATGAAACCGAAGGCATTGTGGGAATTTCCAAAATCTCTGTGCAAACTGGCACAAGCCATGGGGGTGTTGTGCTTCCAGATGGCACCTTAGCCCAAGTAAGAGTGGATTTCAAAACTCTGAAAGAGTTGAGTGACGTTTCGCGAACCGAGTTCGGAATTGGAGGAGCAGTTCAACATGGCGCATCGACCTTGCCACCAAGTGCCTTCAACAACTTCCCACAAGCCAATGCGATTGAGATACATCTGGCTACGGGCTTTCAAAATATCATCTATGACATGTTGCCTGATGAAACAGTGAACCAGGCCTATAACTACCTTCAGTCCAGTCTGAAGAATGAATGGAAAGAAGGGCAAACCGAAAATCAATTTTTATACTCGGCTCGCAAGAAAGCTATTGGGCCATTTAAGAAAGAGTGGTGGAATCTGGAACCCGATGTCCAGATATCTATTGGTCGGGCTCTTCAGGAGCAGTTTGAATTCCTATTCGAGATGCTTGAGGTAAGCGATACGAGAGAAATCACTCAGAAAAACACGCCTGAAATCAAGATTCACCGCCAGATACCAAGCGTTGTCACAGTCCAAGACGACCTTGAAATCGCCGTTGATTTGGCCGACTAAGTTGCGCGCCCTGGATGAGATCATTTGCCAGGGCGCTTTGATTGAGCGGTTATATGCCTGATTCCCAATCTGCCGATACAGGATTGGTTTTTGGTCGCATTAAAATATGTGGCCTAACTAACCTGGAAGATGCTCGCATAGCTGTTCGCGCCGGCGCGGATTATTTGGGCTTCATTTTTTACCCACGTAGCAAACGCTCAATGGTCGTTGAAGACGCCAAACCATTGGTCATGGCCTTACGAGCAGAACCCGATTGTCCATTGCTCGTTGGCGTTTTTGTCAATGAATCGGCAACGACAATGAAGAGAATTCTTGACGATTGCCAGCTGGATCTGGCACAGCTAAGCGGCGATGAAACTCCAAATCTGCTCAGCGACCCAGCTTCACCAATCTACGGCCGCGGCTATAAGGCAATCCGTCCCCAATCACTACTTGAAGCGCAGTCAGAGGTAGAGTGGTACATGCCTTCCGAGTTATTCCCGGAACAACCCTCAATTCTCGTCGATACTTATCACCAGACGAAATTTGGTGGGACAGGTCAAACCGCCGATTGGACATTGGCTTCTGAACTGGTCAGAGATGTTCCGAAACTGATGTTAGCCGGTGGCTTGAAACCAGGAAATGTCGCTCAAGCAATAAGACAAGTTCAGCCTTATGCCGTGGACGTCGCTAGTGGCGTGGAGAAAAGCCCGGGCAAAAAAGATCATGACCAGGTACGAGCTTTTGTAAACAAAGCCAGGTTAGCCTGGAAATCGGAATCAACAACCAACCATGACTAATTCATTGGACAAAGGCTCCCCGTTTCAAACCATAAGCTGCCGTATCGTCTGGTCTTCCAAATGGTATAGTGTGCGCCAGGACACGATAATTCTTCCGGATGGCCAGGAAGGCGTTTATAACGTGGTCCAACACCCTGGAGCGGTCTGGATAATCCCTGTCACATCGAGCGGTCAAATCGTTTTACTTTATCATTATCGTTACACAGTCGACGATTGGTGTTGGGAGATACCTGCAGGTGGTTTGAAACCAGGCCTAAGCCTTGAGGAAACGGCCGTCGAGGAATTAAGAGAAGAAATCGGTGGCACCGCTCAAAGCATCGACTATTTTGGCCGCTTTTACACCGCAAACGGCATCTGCAACGAAGTCGCGCATATCTACATCGCCAAGGGAGTGTCGCTGGGACAAACTGATCACGAACCGGCCGAAGTGATGGAGATTCACACAAAACCTATAACCGAAGTCTTGCGAATGGCTCACGATAACGAAATAAGTGATGGCCCCACCGCTTTGGCTCTTCTGTTATGCGAATCACTGCTGGTAAATCTGATCCCGTAGTATATTTCCAGCTCTTATTAAGGTCTGGAAAGAGCAAGGATATGAATCAACTAATGCCTGATGAAACAGACAATCCCCTACCAGATGAATATGGCAAATTCGGCCCTTATGGCGGTCAGTTCGTACCCGAGACCCTCATGCCTGCCCTCGATGAGTTGATCCAGGCCTATGAGGAAGCCCGTCGCGACCCAGATTTCCTTGCCGAACTCGAGCATTTATTAAACACCTACGTAGGCCGGCCATCCCCTCTAACATATGCCAATCGATTAAGTGAATCTCTTGGTGGAGCACGTATCTTCCTAAAACGCGAGGATTTGGTCCACAGTGGTGCTCATAAAATAAACAACGCCCTAGGTCAGGCGCTGCTCGCCAAGAGAATGGGCAAATATCGGATTGTAGCCGAAACCGGTGCAGGGCAGCACGGTGTCGGCACCGCAACAGCTTGTGCCCTTTTAAACCTGGAATGCGTTGTATATATGGGAACGGTTGATATCGCCCGGCAAAGACCGAACGTGTTTCGCATGCAGCTTCTTGATGCTGAGGTTAGGCCTGTCGATAGCGGGAGCAAAACCTTAAAGGACGCCATCAATGAAGCCATCCGAGATTGGGTAACCAATGTTGGATCCACCCATTACTTGCTCGGGTCGGTGCTTGGACCCCACCCATACCCCACAATGGTTCGTGATTTTCAAAGTGTCATCGGTATTGAAGCCAGGGAACAGATCCTCAATCAATGTGGGCGTTTACCAGATCTAATCATCGCTTGTGTAGGTGGTGGTAGTAATGCAATGGGTATATTTCACGCATTTCGCGACGATGTTGATGTCGATTTGATTGGGGTAGAAGCCGGGGGAAAAGGGATAAAGAGCGGAAAGCATGCAGCCCGATTTGCCGATCCAAATGTTGCCCGGATCGGCGTTTTACATGGTACCAAAAGTTTCGTCATGCAAACACCAGATGGTCAAATTATGGAGACGCACAGCATCAGCGCCGGTCTAGACTATCCTAGCGTTGGTCCCGAACATGCCTGGCTAAGAGATCTGGAAAGAGCAGGCTATACGTATGCCACAGACGACGAGGCGCTTGCCGCTTTCCAGGCATTATGTAAACAAGAAGGTATAATCCCTGCTCTTGAGTCAAGCCACGCTGTCGCAGAAGCAATCAAGCGGGCGCCGAAAATGCAACGGGATCAAATTATCGTAGTGAACCTAAGCGGCCGTGGCGATAAAGACCTTGATACCGTGATGAGCCTGCTTGGTTAGTAATCAGTGATCGTTATTTTCTAATTCCCAATAATCAGCCTAGCCAGCTAAATCAACCTCCGGCAGTTCAGCCATTGCGGCGTCTATTTCTTCCCTTGCATACTGGTAATCATGGAGCTTGCCCTGATGATAATCGTCGTAAGCAGCCATATCAAAGTGGCCATGTCCCGAAAGATTGAAGAGGATTACCTTTTTCTGTCCATTCGCCTTGCAAAGTAAGGCTTCGTCGATTGCTGTCCGAATGGCGTGGGCTGATTCTGGCGCGGGGATGATTCCCTCACTCTTGGTGAACATTACCGCAGCTTCAAAAGTAGCTAGCTGATGCACGGCTCGAGCCTCGATGTCGCCATTGTGAACGAGGGCGCTGATGCTAGGCGACATACCATGATAACGAAGTCCTCCCGCGTGAATGCCAGGTGGCACAAAACTGTGGCCGAGCGTATACATTTTTGCCACCGGGGCCATCGTGGCTGTATCGCCATAGTCATAAGCATACTTCCCGCTGGTCAATGTCGGGCAAGATGATGGTTCGACACCAATTGCCAGAGTTTGTCTGTCGTTCACGAATTTTTCGTGAAGGAACGGATAGACCAGTCCTGCCAAGTTCGATCCTCCGCCGGCGCAGCCAATTACAATATCCGGGTACTCATCCGCCATTTCCATTTGTTTCAGCGCTTCTAAACCGATAACGGTTTGATGCGTGAGCACATGATTCAATACTGAGCCCAGACTATATTTTTTTGCTCCGCCTGATGTCGCCGCCACTTCCACGGCTTCAGATATTGCGATTCCCAGGGATCCAGGTGAGTCTGGATTTTGTGCCAACACGCGCTGGCCAAATTGCGTTCGCTCTGTCGGACTGGCGTATACGTCCGCCCCGTAATTTTCCATGAGGATCCGGCG
>JAHEJP010000402.1 GCA_024638855.1 Chloroflexota bacterium | reverse complement strand
GAACAAAATAGCCAGGGCGATGGTAGCCACAGTCACGGCGCCACCCATACCGAAATTGATAGTCAGAAATAGCAGCACATTGATTTGTAGGATGTAGCTTAAAAAGCCAATCAGGCAGCAAGTCCCATTGACCAAAAAGGCATAGCGAATGACACGCTCTGTCCGGCTACCTGAAAAGATTGGAGCCAAGAAGATTGAGGCCAGGCCCAAAAAGAGAGTGATTCCCAGCATGTTGATGGCCGAAACGGCTGACAGCGGGTTTGCCTGGACGATCTGCTCCATTCCGGTTAGCTGACCTTGCTGGATGCTCAGGCGCACGGCCGTCAACTGGACGAAGTAATGAATGCCAATCATCGCTACAAACAGAATTCCAAAACTTTGACTGATTCTGCTTAGAACTTTCTTTCCATCGTCCGTGTAATCATGGATTGTTGCCAGCAAGATGACAAAGGCAGGAGCGAATACCAACATGCATAACCGCGCCAGATTGGCCCAGAATTGCCCATGCTCTTGAATATAAACCACATAGTCCGCCAGATCAGTCCAGAAAAAGAGAGGTGAAGTCGCCAAGACGGCCACAAAGCAGACGGCAAAGGCGAGGAACGCCAGGGCACAAATCAGCGCCGACCAAAATCCAATTTGAATGGATAGACGATTCATACTGTAAATCTCCTACAGTTGATTTGTCGAGACGGTTTTACCCTTTTCCTAAGCGCTAGTATGGCCTCCTCCACAGTATGAGTGAATGCCACAACAGATGCTTTCTTTCCTACTAATTTTTGTACTGGGTCTAGGTCAATACCTGAATCACATCCTGTCACGATAACCCAACTATTTTTGTTTACGTGATTTGAGGTTTTGTGACACAAATTCGCTGATGTGCTCTACTGCCTTCTTGGTTTCGGGTAAGAACGGTATCAACTGAAAAACGTGAACCATCCCATCCCAAATTTCAAGGGTGACGTTCTCACCTGCCTCTTGAGCCTTTTCGGCATATCGCCTGGCGTCATCCAGCAAGATTTCATCCGCCCCTACCTGGATCAGAAGCGGCGGCAATCCTTTCAGGTCCGCGTAAAGGGGGGAGATCAACGGGGAGGTTAATTCATTTTCCCCGGCATAATAAGCGGCGTACTTTTTCAGGCTCAATGGATCTAGTATTGGGTCGACTTGGACTTTGTTTTGGATGGATGCACCGGTGAGCGCCAGATCCATCCAAGGGGAGATGCAAACGGCCGCGGCGGGCAGTGGTTTTTCGGCGTCACGCAAGGTTAACAGAGATGTTAGCGTCAATCCACCTCCGGAGGAATCACCGGAAATGATGATTTGGGACGGATCAAATCCCTGGTCAAGCAGCCAGAGATAGGCTGTGGTGGCATCTTCCAACGCTGCGGGATATGGGTGTTCCGGAGCCAGGCGGTAATTTATCGACAGGGCACGCAATTTGCAGGCGCGCGCCAGCCGGGCGATCCATTCGCGATGGGTGTCAGTTGATCCCAGGGTATAGGCGCCGCCATGCAGGTACAGGAGCAGGCCCAGATCCGCACCGGGCGCTTCAATCCATTCGGCCGGGACGCCATTTGCGGAGACTGGTTGGCAAAGGATGTCGGCCGGCAGTCTGGTAAACCGGTTATTCTTTTTCTGCCTGGCGCGCTGTTCCTCGATAGAACCTTCCGACCAGCCTGAAAATTGGAAAAATAGCAACCTCTTGATAATTCTGGCTCGCAAGCTCACGGTAACAGACCTCGTCGTTTATAGTCCTGTTTGCGCCAATCGCTAAAGCGCCGGCTGGTCTACCAGCTGACGGAGCCCGGTTAGATTCTCGCTAACTTCCCACAACCTGTGGGCAACCCCCACATCGTAAGATAGAGGAGAAGATTGGACGGATTCTCGTTTGACAAAATATTTTCCTGTCACCCCTTCTACTTGTGGTGAAGAGGCCAGGTAGATCGTATTATCCGCCCCTTGTTCAGGGGTAAGGGCGAATAATCCCATGGCCCGTTTGAGGATAGGACCAAAAAACGAAAAATCCGTTTTCCAGATGTCGGTGGCTACATGTCCAGGATGGAGGGCGTTGGCCGTTACCTTACTGTCCACCAGTCGACGGGTTAATTCATAGGTGAAGAGAATATTGGCCAGCTTGGATCGAGCATAGGCTTTCATCCCAAAATAGCCTCGTTGGAATCCCAGATCGTCAAAATCCATAATGCCTTGCTTATGGCCATCCGATGAGACGTTGACGATCCGGGCCGGCGCGCTGTCGCGAAGCGTCTCCAGCAATAGATTTGTCAAGAAGAAGGGCGCCAGGTGATTGACCAGAAAGGTCTTCTCGACGCCATATGGCGTTTCTCGGCGGGTGTTGAAAAATGAGCCGGCATTGTTGACCAGCACATCAAGCCGTGAAAATCGTTCCTTGAATGCTCCCACGAGCTGGCGAACTTGTTGCAGATCGGAGAAATCGGCCAACAGATAGTGGACCGCTTCATTCGCCGTTTCAGATTTTATCCAGTGGATAGTCTCGGCCGCTTTCTGCTGATTCCTTGCCGCGATAATTACTTCTGCTCCTTGAGTAGCCAGTGCGTTTGCCGTGACCTTGCCAATTCCTGAAGTAGCCCCTGTTACTAGACAAACTTTTCCGGCCATGGTGGGTGCGTTGCTTGTTGGTATCATGGTTGTTTTTAATCTCTTTCTTGAGGGGCAATCGTTTGCTCCCGGACTCATATTATGCAAGTGAGCACAACGATTGTTCAAACACTACCGTCTATTTTATCAAATCCAAAGGCGCGGTGCTGTTTTGTTAAAAATTATATAATGATATATGTTGATGTATCGGAAAATTGGCGGCTAATACGTTAGGTTCGATAATCGGATAATTCAAAGGCAAATGCACGAAATGCATCCGGGCGCAGGGATATACCGATTTTGCTTGGCAACCATGATTTTATGATCGCGTCCTTTGGTCCGAAGAAGCGCTGCATAAAGCCCGATTTTTTATTGTCTCAAACCCAGTAAATTGGGACAAAGATCGCGAAAATGCGGCCGGGTTTTACATTTAATGACCATGGATGTCTATGAAATACACACGGCACTCGGCGGCTTGCCCTTGTTGCGGCGGCGCTTGGCGACTTTGCCTGAAGAGCGACTGGGCCAAATCGATGAGGTTTTGGCCGAGATAAAACGACTGATGGAGGTCACCAGCACCGGATGAAGGCACTCAAACGGACGCTGCCCTTCGTCAAACCTTATCGCTGGATTGCCATCTTGCTGGTGATCACTGTAATCCTGCCGGTGGCTATGGAACTCATGGTGCCCCGGGCCTTGGGTTACGTCATCGACGAGGGCATTGAGGCCGGCGATATGACGGCCATCATCCAAGGCTCGGCGGTCATGCTGGCCGTAGCTCTGGTGGGCGCTCTGGCTACCCTGGGGCAGGGTGTATGCCGGGCTCGACTGTCCCAGGGGCTGGCGTTCGATATACGCAACGATCTCTTCGCCCATATCCAGACCTTTTCTTTCGCCAATCTAGATCAGATGCAAACGGGCCATTTGATGACCCGCCTTGGTAGTGATGTGGACCTGGTGCGCATGTTCGTCAGCACCGGCCTGGCCCTGCTCCTGCGGGCGCTGCTTATGGTGGCCGGCAGTGTGGTCATGATGTTCCTCATCGACCGGAAATTAGCCCTGATCATGGTACTCTTGCTGCCTTTGGCCGCCCTGCTCATCTGGGGCGTGATGCGGCTATCCCGGCCCTTGTTCACCATCGTGCAGCAAAAATTATCGGCTCTCAATATCACCGTTCAAGAGAATTTGGCCGGGGTGCGGGTGGTGAAAGCTTTTGTCCGCGAGCGTTTTGAGATCGGCCGCTTTGGAGACCAGAACCAAGCGTATATGGAGGAAAATATCAAGGTCGGCCGGCTGATGGCCCTGGCTCTACCCCTGCTGACGCTGCTCACCAACCTGGGCATTGTGGCTGTCATCTGGTTTGGTGGTATGAGCGTCATCAGCGAACGGCTTTCGGTGGGCGAGTTGGTGGCCTTCAACAACTACCTGATGATCGGTATGGCTCCTCTGATGCTCTTGGGTAATATCCTGACCATGGTCTCTCGGGCGGAAGCATCGGCCGAACGGGTATGGGATGTGATGGACACAGAACCGGCCGTTGAGGTATCCGGCTCGCCGCACGAGACAAAAACTCTCCAGGGACGTGTCGCCTTTAGCGGCGTTTCCTTCTGTTATGATGGAAGCAGCAGCGGGGACACGGGTTTCCAGAACAAGGCGACTAAAAACGGCCAGAAGCGAAGAGAGGTGCTGAACGAGGTCAGCTTCATCGTCGAACCGGGACAGCGGGTGGCTTTGCTGGGGGCCACCGGATCGGGCAAGAGCACTTTGGTCAACCTGATCCCCCGTTTTTACGATGTGACCGGCGGGCAAATCCAAATCGACGGCGTGGATGTGCGCGATTGGGAACCTCAAGCGTTGCGGTCGTTTATCGGCACCGTACTGCAGCAGACAACCCTGTTCAGTGGCACGATTCGCGAGAATATTGCTTTTGGCCGGCCCGAAGCGACGATGGAGGAAGTCGAGATTGCCGCCAAAGCGGCCCAGGCCCATGACTTCATAACGGCCCTACCTGGTGGATATGATAGTTGGGTCCAAGAGCGAGGCG
>JAHEJP010000068.1:5780-17404 GCA_024638855.1 Chloroflexota bacterium | reverse complement strand
GTATAGCACAGACAGAATCTTCATAGCCTGCGAACAATTGAACGAATATAAAGGGATGAGGTATACGAAACTTACTTTTCCTTAGCAATGTTCTGGCGATGATCCCAGCGCAATAGAACCACCAAGGCCAGAACGGCGCCCGACAAGTCGACGATCCAGTCCACGAGGGTTGGCGTCCGGCCGGGCACGAAGGATTGGTGGTACTCGTCTGACAGTCCATAGATGGCCACAATAAAGAAGGCCACCAGATAAACTTGCTTGTTGGAGAGGTTGGTGCTGGCTCGTAGGGCCAGGACCAACAAGATCATCAGCACGAAATAAACGATCAAGTGCCCGCCAACCGAGAGCGCCTGTCCCGTAAAACCCAGCCTCTGAAATGTCACTTTCGGTTGGGCGGAGACGAAGAAGATCAGGCCGGCCCAGGCTAGGGCCGGTAGCCAGGCCAGAAACCGCCGGCCGCGGCCGGATTTTGCCTTTGTTGGAATTCTTGACGACATATAGCTGGCGATTGTAACCGAGGTGCGCGCATCTGTCTGCCGGGCAGCTCGCCAAATACAGATATTAGCGATATTCGAACAATTCAGCCCCGCCCGAAACCCACCGCCATCCAGCCAGGCGGTTCACGTAAGGCTCTGTGACCTACGCCATCTCCTCCAGATGGCAGGTGCGATTGTTGAAATGCAAACGCCAGGTTTCGCGCCGCGGGTGCTCCACATACTCGAAATAGGTGATGCCCGTATTGTGGTTCCAGATTTCGCACCGTCGCCACGGTCCGACATTGAAGATATGGTCGAAGGTCGCTTCGATGACCCCGCCATGGCACACGGCGACCACGGTATCCTCGCGGTGGCGTTCCACCAATCCTTCGAGGAAAATGCCTACCCGGGCTCGAAAATGAATGAACGTCTCGCCGCCTTCTGTGAAAGGTGTCACCGTCGAGAAAGGCCTTTCGCTGGCCCAATAATCGGCGTAATCCCGGGGTAGATCGTCATTGGGCCAGGCGCTGTGGTCCCAACGATTGTTGCCAATTTCGCGCAGGCGATCGTCGTAAGTAAGGGGAAAATCATAGGCCTCGGCCAGGTGTCCGGCCGTTTCCAGGGCCCGGCGCATGGTGCTGGTGTAGATGACCTCTACGCTTGGAACATGTTGCGGCAACCACTTACCCAACGCGCTGGCTTGCTTCTGTCCCAATTCCGTTAACCCTTCATCTGTATTGCCGCTGTCCCATTCGGCCAGGTTCACGTGGCTTTGACCGTGTCTGATCATATATAGGTGCATACTTCGTTGAACTCCTTCATAAATAGGGCACGGATCAAGGCGGAAAAACGCTGATTTTTCTCTTTATATCTATGTTCATCGGTGCTCGTCCGTGTCCATCCATAATCGGACTCTTGTCGAAACGAATTCTAATCGCGAGCCAGTACTCACGTCAACTGTAGATGCAATTTGTACCCCAGGTTGGCAGCCTGGAGCGGCCGCAAGAAGACTGCTGAAAAAACTCTCGCCCGGGCTTATTCCCTTACAAGATCCGCCGCAAACCCAAACCTATGGCCACCGCCAGGGCCACGCTGGCAATCAACTCGGCCGCATGCACCATCCTCCGCTCGCGCCCCGGTTGGTGACGATTCGTTTGCCCCCGAGATGCCTGCGACCATTGAAAAACTAAGCGCGGGATCGCCACCAGCGGAATCAGGATAAACTGGCCGAAGATGATGAGGGTGGCGATGGCGCCCCGCTCCAGCATACTGAAATATTTACCGCCAAAAGTCCGGGAGAAATCGGGCGCCGTTCCGTTCATCAAGGGGTAGACGAAAAACTTGATGAGGATCCAGGCCGGCATGGTCAAAAAAGCATAAGCTACCAAGAAAGTCAGCAGGGGGTAATCCTTGGGAGCGGCCGCCAAATTCTCGCCAAAGGCAGGAACGACCAGGTAACCAGACCCGATCAAAGCCAGGGCGATGATGGTCAGGTGAGCGGTCTGGTCGGCCAGAAACAAAAAAAGCGCCTCTTTTCCTGACTCCTGTCCGGTTAACCGGCGCCGAATAGGTAATTCGACGGCATCGATGAGCGTATGAGTGACCGCGATGAAGACGGCCCACGGCCACCAAGCGGGATCGAACGGATAAGAAAAAAGTAGCGTCACCCCCAGAATGATCAAACCATGGACCAGTACACCGCTAAGACGTTCACTCTTCCATCGAGAAAGGTCGTCCCATTGTAGAATGTAATCACCGACGAGGTGGGCCAGCAGCATTGCTAGAATCATGAATCGTCATTGCTTGGGCCTACGAATCCGGACGCCAGTGCCTGAGCGTGATCTCCGTTTAGCTGGACAACCTGCCCAAGATGCCCAGCATTTGTTCGTGTCCCTTTATCTGCCTCAAAGTTGTTTTAGTTCATTTCCTTTTACAATAACCTTTTTTGTATCGTCCTACTGTGAAATACTTTTCACTTGCGGGAAATTCGCACCAGGAAATTCATCCTATTGGCTGGCTTCCAACGGCCGGCGCCTGAGTCGCCTTGATTGTTGGATGAATTCAACTACTGGCTATTCCCACCGCTAGGCGTTGTCGCCGGAGATACCAGGTGATTGTTGTCAGCACGATGAGAGCGCCCAGCACTTGCCAGGCTGAGGTTAAGCGTTCATCCAGCAACAGTGCAGCCATGACTAGGGCGGCGACCAGTCGCCAGCCCAACAAGGTGCTAACCATAGGCGCGCCCAGATGACGCAGGGCGAAGATCTGGCCAAGATTGGCGCCTAAGAGCACGCCCAGGCT
Source organism: Chloroflexota bacterium (assembly GCA_024638855.1). Taxonomy (GTDB): domain Bacteria; phylum Chloroflexota; class Anaerolineae; order Promineifilales; family Promineifilaceae; genus UBA11865. The sequence continues at coordinate 14,627 of JAHEJP010000068.1, read as the reverse complement.
GAAAGCAGCGAATATGAGCCAATCAGAGGCGCCTAACGTTTGCCATTGCCCCCAATCTTCCCCCAGTAGAAAGCTTAGCGGCAGGCTCACAGCCACGATGGCTCCCAGTTGCACAACGAGCATGGCTTCGCCGCTGATATCGTATTGGGCGCTGCGCCGGACCAGGATCATATACAGGGCCAGAGTCAGGCTGCTGAAGGTGGCCAGGCCAATGCCTAACCAATCGGAAGAGGTTAGCCCGCCTGACTCACCGGATTGGCCGATGTCGCCGCTCATCATCAGCACGGCGCCGATGGATGCGACAATGATGGCCCGGCCGGTATAGGGCGGTATACGATCTCGCAGCAAGGTTGCGCTAAGCAGCACGACCAGAAAGGGCGTCATCAGGTTGATGAGTTGCACGTAGATGGCCAGTGTGTATCGTGCGGACAACAAATTGGTGATCGAACGGGCCAGCAAGACGGCCACGAATGCCCATAGCAACCGGGATCGGAATATACGTATATCCAGCCGCGGCCGGAGGGTGATCACCAGTCCCAATAGCGCCACGGCTGTGCCAACGCTCAGAAGCGACATGCTGGGTATCATGCTAACCGTCTGCAAATAACGCACCAGGACCGGATACGCTCCCCATCCTGTGTAAGCGGCCAGGGCGACGACGATCCAGGGCCAGAGGGCGCTGGAATTGCTTGGCGGAGTTGTCGGCCGGGCCATGGAGGGGATATTATCCCACTTCCTATGGTGGCCAACTACCAAAATCTAGAACCCTTCCTAAACAAGAGAGTTAATTCATGGAAATCGATCGCCAATATTGACCGAAACGCCTGCCGGTTTGGTGAGCATCAATTCCATCAACCCGACCCAAGTGCCCGGCGGCCGCACCCGTTGGTCGGCCGGCCGACATTGCCGGCCGCCATGTTCCAGGGGACAAATCAAAGAGTGGTTTAACAGAAGGTCCGCGGCAGCATCGGCCGTCAGGCTTAATAAATCGGAAAAGACACTATGATGAATGAGATCGACCTGCCTCCTGAAATTATCTTCTCACTAGATTTCAACCTTTATTGGGTGCCCTCTACCCAGGGCTTGGAGGTGTCCCCCGCCGCCGCTGCGGAGATGCTGAGTATCACCGAAACCAAATTTTTGGCCTACGCTGCCGAGGTGGAAGCCAAGGTGAAGCGTACCGCCGCCGGTCTACTCGACCGGCCTGTACTAGGTCAGGCTATAGACCAACTTGTTATCCCGGTAGACGGGCTGGTGATGGCTGTTGGTGATTCGATTACTACCTATCGCTATAGCTATGCCCGGCTGCTGGCCGCCATGGTGGCAATTCGCCGCCCGGCTGACAATATTCGTTTTCTAAATGTAGCCCAGTCCGGTTATACCTCAACCCACGGCCTGGAAAACGTCTTTACTCAATTCCTGTCTCACCGGCCGGATGTTGTGTTTATCATGTTTGGAGTAAACGATTGCAAGTTATTCGGCGGTCCGGAAGCAAAAACGTTGATCTCTTGTAAAGAGTATCGGGCCAATATGGAGGGCATCGTTGAGGCTTTCCTCGCGCATACCGCGGCTCGACCCGTCCTGCTAACGCCGGCGCCCGTTATCGAGGATATTGTAAATTGTAGTCCCGATTTTCAGGCGATGCGGATGAGTTGGCGTAATGCCGACTTGCAGGCCCGGGCTGACGTCTTGCGTGATCTTGCCAACCGACACAGTCTGCCCCTGGTTGATTTGATCGAACTGTTTGGTGATGCGCCTGATCCAGATCTGTATCTCCCGGACGGCTTGCATCCGGGACCGGCCGGGCAGGCATTGATTTTGGAAGCTGTTCTGAGGACCTTAACCGGTTAGATGCAATATGGGAACTTAATCCGGATGATGAAGTTTGTCAGGAATACGACCTGTTCTATTTGAAAACGACTCTTGTGCAGGAATAAAAAAAGCCTGCAGCCGGTTAACCGCAGGCTAGCCAAAAGGAGGGTAAGGCGAGCGACTTACTACCAGTCGTTACAGTGACCGGTAGTAAGCCAAGTGAAGTAGGTGTTTCACGTCTCAGGAAAACCCCATTTCACTCAACCATCAAGCTACGATGGGTTCCCCCACCGTGCTAGTGCTGATTTCAAATTGTGGCGGATATTCAAAATGTTTCTTAACCGCGCATTGATCGGCCGATCGGATGACAGCCGCTTTATACTTCTCTGGAAATTCTGGCGGCAACTGGATATCCAATAATACTTTATCCACCATGCCGTTCAACGGGTTAGCTTGCAGGCTTTGCACGATGCGAATTCCCTCGGCCGAAATGCCTCGCTGGCGGCAAAAGCCCAAGACATAGATGCCGGCGCAGGTGCCGATGGAAGCTAAAAAGGTGGCGAAAGGAGTCGGCGCGGACCCTTGCCCGCCACCATGTGGGGGTTGGTCCGTCGCGACCGTATAGGGGCCAAAGTGGGAATCTACCCGAGCGCCCCCGGGAAAATCTATAACCATTTCCATGCTAATCGTCCTCCGAAATTAATTTTGAGGAGCAACAACGCCGAACTGTGATGTGGCAACGTTGAAACTGTGTTGAGCAACGATGAGCGCGTCACTCCTCACTCTTCACTTCCTTAGATGCGAGAACGAGAAAATGGTTACAGAATTGGTGATAGTGTCTGATTGGCGAACAACTGCCAATTTGGCGAACAACTGCCAATTTGGAGGACAGCTGCCGATTTAACTTCAGGTGCGGAACCACCCCGCAACTGTTTCTCCAAAATCAAGGTACACCTTGATTCGGTACACCTTGATTCGGTACACCTTAATTCGGTACGCCTTGATCAAGCGAGCTGCGGCTCGCTTCATAGTCCGATGGAAAACATCTTTTCCAGATCGTGTCGCGAGAAGACACGAAAGGCGATCAAAGTCTCCGAATCGGCGATGCCATCCACCAGCAACATCTGGTTGGTGATCAACTCGGCCAGGGAGTCGTTATCATTGACCCGAATGATGGCCACTAGATCGTAACGGCCGCCGACGGAATACACTTCGGACACCCCTTTCATCCCGGCCAATGTTTCTGCTACGTCATTGATCCTGGCCCGCTCGACGGTCAATAAGACCACTGCACTTACCATGTAATTATCTCCATCTTTCTCCGGCCGGTTGGACCGTTCAATCCAATAGCTTAAGCTTACTGCTTCAGCTTACTGCTTCAGCTTACTTCAGAAACCCCTTACGATAAAGCTCGCAGTACCTGGGCTCTCTGGTGGGAACTGATTCGTTCCTTACGCTCCAGAATGGCCAATAGCTGCTGGATCGTCATCGCACTATGCAAACGGTAACCTTGCTCTTCCAACGCGGCCCGGCCGCCTTGTTGGCGATCGATCAAAACAACGGCTTCCTGCACCCGTAAACCGGCCGCCTTCAAAAAAACCAATCCTTTCAATAAGCTGTCGCCGGAGGTTATCAGATCATCGATCAAGACCACATTCTGTCCGACCATCCATTTACCTTCTATTCGTTTACCCGTGCCGTACTTCTTGGCCTTCTTGCGTCGGTAGATAAGGGGTTTGTCCATTTCCAGGCAGATGGCTGTGCCGATGGGCAAACCGGTTAAGGGTGTGGCGGCGATCAAATCAAAATCCATAGGCTCCATAATTTGCTGGTAGGCTACGGCCGCCTGTCGCAATGCTGCTGGATAGGAGGGCAACAAGCGCAGGTCAATATAGATGGGCGAATTTTTCCCGCTGTGCAGCGCGAATTCCCCGAAACGCACAGCGCCGATGTCATGCAATGTTATGGCCAACGATTCTAGCTGTTCAGTCGGCAACATATTCCCTCAGCCTTTCCTGGGTCTGCCTATTTCAATTTCGATGTACCGTTGCACTCAGTATCATGGCATAAAAAAGTCGGTAGATCAAACGCCAATCTTAAGCTGAGGCCCTCATGCTAAGGCTTTCACCCTAAGGCGGCCGTTTGCATCTCGGCCTCAATTTTGCACCCGACCCAGACCACGATCGCCGGCAGCGCCTTGATATCGCCTACGGTAGTCCTGAAGTTAACCACATAAGTCCTCAGCAAAAACACCTCGTCCTCCATCGTGTTGGCGTTCAGCAAAGCGTTAGAAATGTAGACTTCACTGCCAGTTTATAGTCGTTCCAACAATACCATATTCAATATATTCAAATAAGCCTCATCCGGGCTCATATCCACCAGTTAATCAGACCCATCAATGGATCTTCCTTGTCCTGTTTCACAGCGTCAGCCAATTTCGCTTACAATTTCCCCCTGCCGGACCAGAAGATCGAGAAAGATGGCGACCTGTGCCATATGCTCTCGTTTATGCCCATAAAAACTATAAACGAGAAAATCCTCCAAATCATATTCTGGACCATACCAGCTCAATAACCCCATCTGCCTTTGCCGGGTGACTGGGATTCGAGCCAGCAGCTCTATTGTCTGCGCTTGCGTTTCTACGTACTCTGCCCAGACCTCGGCCGGCGTTTTATCCTGGCGTCGGGCGACTTGGATATCATTGAATTCTTGGGGCGATTCGCTAAAACTGTCTAATGTCGTTGTCGGCCCTTCTGTCCCTGATATTTGGCTCAACAGTTCGACCAGGGCTTGTTCGAAGGAAGCCAGGTGGGCGATGATATCTTTGGTAGACCACCAGCCACAAACATCCGGCGTCTCCCATTCCGACTCCGGCACTTGTTCTACCGTGCCCGCCACCGTCAGATGACCGTACTTCAAAATATCTAGTGCATGCATCGAAAGAATCCTCCTGTTCTAGCCTTTGGCCATTCGCTCAAGAATAAAGGATCATGCTGGGCGACCAGGACCGCCAGGGCGAATCAGTTTACCGGCCAAGCCATCTCCTAGTGCTGCTACTGCGGCCTCATCTAACATGATGTTCTCCTTCCTAATTAGTATCGCAGGATGGTATCCTGCATTTAGGGCAACTAATGCGGGGTGGAGGGACGGCCGGATCCATTAGCTATGACGCCATCGCCATATCCTGCCAACCGCCATGTTGATTCGCTGGGAGAGTTGTGCCTGCGTTATTCAATTCCATCCTGTTCCCCACCATTGTATACCAGAATGCGTTTAACGGGGAAAGGTTTGACTATCGTTGACCTTGCCCCCTGGCCCACCTGTGGCACAATCAATCTCATGGTCACAAAGCCGGGGATCGAACCGCAGCGGCGCTTACCGTTTGTGGGCCTGATTTTGCTCCTGGTGGCGACTCTGTTGCTGCCGGGAAAGATCTGGATCACTCTGTTGATTGGTTTTGGCGGCATGATCATTGTCGCCTACCTGTGGGCTCGCCAGCTGGCTAAGGGACTGTCGGCCAGCCGCCGTCTTCGTTTTGGCTGGGTGTCGGTGGGTGATCGCCTCGGTGAGTTATTTGAAATCCATAACGATAGCATTTTGCCCGCCATGTGGGTCGAGGTAACCGACCAGAGCAACGTGCCTGGCTACCGGGTGTCCGTTGTCCGCAGCATTGGCCCCAAGCAAGGTGACCGCTGGCGGCAGTCGGCCGTGTGCCGGCGCCGCGGGTTATACCGCCTTGGTCCTTGGTCCTTACACAGCAGCGATCCCTTTGGCATCTTCAAGGTCACCATCCCCTACGCCGAAGCCGACGAAATCATCATCCATCCGCCGGTCCACACCCAGATCCCGGTACCGTTGCCAGCTGGCCAGAGCGACGGGCGGGTCCAGGCCCGGCAGCGTAGTTGGCAGGCGACCATCAATGCCGGCGGCGTGCGAGACTACCGGCCGCGTGATCCCCGGCAATGGATCCATTGGCCGACCACGGCCCGGCGTGATGCGCTGTTCGTCCGTAACTTCGATCTGGATGCGGCTGGCGATATCTGGCTGTTACTCGACCTGCAAGCCTCCACCCAGCTTGGCCAGGGAGCCAGCGGCACTGAAGAGCATATGGTCCTGCTGGCGGCCGCCTTATCGGCTCAAGGCTTGGACCAAAATCGGGCGACCGGTCTGGCAACCTATGGCCGGTTGCCGCAGCTCATCCCACCCGGCCGGGGCAAGCAACAAGGCTGGAAGATCCTGAGAGCGCTGGCCCTGCTATCGGCCGACGGCCAGGCCGGCCTGGCGACTGCCTTACAAGACTTGGGCCAGGTCGCTCAAAAACGAAGCGCGGCCGTGATCGTAACCGCCAGCGGTGATGTGGACTGGCTTCCGCAATTGCTGCAATTGGCCCAACGAGGCATTTCCAGCCAGGTGGTTCTGCTCGACCGGGCTAGCTTCGGCGATGTTTCTGAATCCAAGGGCGGCAGCCTCGCTTTGCGCGATGCTCTTCGTGGCCTTGGTTTTAACAGCTTTTTGATCAAGCAAGGCGAGCTTGGCCAGCCGGCCGTCGCTCAAGAGCGGCGCGGTTTTTGGGAATTTAAGGTAACGCCCACCGGCCGGGTGATCACCACCCGCAGCCCATTGTCCGAGACGTCTTAGGTTTAGAGCCTACCTTGTTGGGTTAACCTGCGACGTCTAAACGACAATTGTTACCACTGAATTAGTTCAAATATGTTGATAGAGCCGATCAAATGGACATGGTATCGATTCCGGCCAGTGGAAGGTTGGCTGCCGGTGCTATTGATCCTGCTCATCATCGGTCTATTGATTTTCCAAGTAGCTGAAGCACGCTGGGCGCCAGAGGGGTCCGCCGTCTGGATCACCCTGCTAGGAAGTTTGTTAGCCCTAATCCTCAGCCAACGCCCGCTAGGTTGGATGGCCGCCTGGCTTATATTATTGTCTTACGGGTTGGTGCTGACCACAATTGTCCTGGCCCGCCTAATGCCGCCCCTCAATCTCATTTTGACCGGATGGGGTCCCACGGCTAGCTACATCCGGCAGGGATGGGCGCTTTTTTTCAACCGTACCTGGGGCTGGTTGTTGGCCGTTTCCGACGGTCGGAGCAGCCGGGAAACCATCGTCTTTACTATGGGGCTGGTTTTGCTCCTGTGGATCGTCGCCGCCTTTTTTGCCTGGAGCACCTTCAAACAACGCCGGCCCTTAACCGGCCTGGCCGTCATTGCCCTTGCCTTTGGCTTGAACGGTTATTATTCTGGCTCAACTTTGTGGCCCATCGCCATTTTTGTTGGCTTGGCCGCCTTGCTGGCCGCCTCCGTTCATATGGTCGATTTGGAGAGTCGTTGGGAGAGCGGAGGGATCGACTATTCAACCGAAATACGCCTGGATCTGCTGTTAAATAGCGCCGCTATCGCCGCTGTCTTATTGCTGCTGGCCTATTTCATTCCGGCCGCCAACTGGAGCGCCCTGTCCCGGGCCGTCCTCGACCAGCCAGCCGTCCACCAGGCCGAAGACACCTTGGGCCGGGCTTTTGCTGGCGTTCGCCAACCCCGGCCATTGCCTAGTGGCGTAGATCCCCAATCCGGCGCTGGTTTTTCCAGCGGCGCCTGGCCGCGTGGCTATTTGTTGGGTGATCCACCCGCGCTACGCGAGAACGTGGTCATGACTGCCACAGTGAGCGGAGCCATTCCTGCACCCACTCATTGGCGCGGGATCAGTTATGACATCTATACAGGCTGGGGCTGGGCCGTCTCTGCCGAAGCGGAACAGCCCTTAGCTGCTGACCAACCTCTAATTGCCAGCGCCGGCCGGGAACTAGTCAACCTGGATCAGACCGTCGAACGAGTTTTACAGGGAGCCACCACAGGTTACACTCTGGGCCTGCCGCGCCAATTCGACCGGCAAGCGACTGCCTATTGGCGTGAATCGTTAGATTTGAGCCGGGTTAGGGTTGTGTCCCCAGACTATTCGGCTCAATCCACGGCCATTGTGGCTACTCCAGACCAACTCCGTCAGGCTGCCCTAGCCGATTTACCTCTGGCGATCCTGGCCCGTTATACAGCCTTACCGGAAACGCTGCCCGGTCGCGTCCGTGACCTGGCCCAGGAAGTGGTCGCTGCTTCCCCTCAGGCCACCTCCCCTTATGATCGGGCCAAAGCATTGGAATATTTTTTACGCCAGTATCCCTATTCGCTTGATATCCCAGGTCCGCCGCCAGGAGCCGATCCCGTCGATTACTTCTTATTCGATCTGCAAACAGGTTACTGTGACTACTATGCATCGGCCATGACTGTCATGGCTCGCAGCCTAGGTTTACCCGCTCGCCTGGCAGCAGGTTTCACCGTCCAGCCGACCGACGAAGATGGTCGACAAACTATCTACGAGATCAACGGTCATTCTTGGGCCGAAATATATTTTGCCGGTTTTGGTTGGGTTGAGTTTGAGCCGACAGCCACTTTTCCCGTAGCTGGCGGGGATGACCTCCCGCCGGCTCCAGGCAATGCCGGTCAAGAAGAACCGGCGACGGCGTTCACTTCGCCGCCCATACCCCAGAAACAGCCCTATCGTTGGCTGCTCCTGTTGCTGCTTTTACCCCTTTTTTTCTTATTGGTTGTTTGGAGACGAAGGTCGAGTCACCATCATCGTTCCCCAAAGCCACAAAGCGGCATATTATGGGCCTACGGCCGCCTGCTGCACAGCGCCCGCCGCCTGGGACAGGACAGTCCCGTCAGCCAAACTCCGGATGAGTTCGAATCGGCTTTTTTGGCCCGGCTGGATGAATTAGGCAACCTGCCCTTGGCCCGCCGCCTGGCGCCGGCCCAACTTCAACCGGCCATTAAGAAATTACGCCAATCTTTTGTGGCCTTTCAATATAGCCGTCAAAAACCACCAGCGGAACCAGCCCAGGCTAGCTGGAAAAAAATCCGCGGCCGTTTGTGGTTGCTGAGCCTGCTGGAGAAGATCGATCGCCGGCTGTCCCGGCGCGACAGGGCCTGACCCGAGGGTAATTCCAAAGTCGCTCCGTAACTGTCATGCCTG
>JAHEJP010000068.1:0-5680 GCA_024638855.1 Chloroflexota bacterium | reverse complement strand
ACCAGCTGCCTTTGCCGGGAGCGATTGTCGAAATCTATGTAGATAATCTGTTGCCAGGTGCCCAAGGTGAGCCGGCCATCTACAAAAGGGATTGTCAGCGAAGGTCCCAGTAAGGCTGCCCGCACGTGGCTGTGTCCGTTGCCATCGCCCCAACGGGCATTATGGGCGTAGTGGCGTGCCGGATCGACTACCTCATCGAACAATCGTTGCAAATCACGGATACAACCCGATTCATACTCGAGAGTCGTCAAAGCGCTGGTCGCTGAAGGGCAAAAGACGGTCACGATGCCATCCATGAATCCCGTCTCGCCAACGGCCGCCGTCACAGCCCGTGTAATATCAAGGATTTCGCCATTCCCTCTCGTCTGTAATTCAATTGCTGTCGTCGTTACATTCATATCCTTACTCACCGTTTGATTAAAATCAGAGACTTAACTAATAGAAGCCTGAAAAACAGGATACAATGGAAGCGAATCATGTCAAGCATATTTAGTGGAAGGTCAACAACACTGGCGTAGCAGTTGGTCATGTGGGGGGATTTTCAAGTGACCCCTATCCCTCCGAGCGGCAGCTGCGCGACGGTCGTAGGAGCGTTAATGGATCGTGATATCGTAGATATTCCCGAAGTCTTTCGCAAGGCCTTTGAAGAAGATGATGGCTGGGGCGAAGGTGACGGGGGTGAGGGTGGTGAAGGTGGTGATGGCGGCAGTGGCGACGGCCGCGGCACCGGTCGGGTCTGGTGGCTCAATCGTTGGGTTTGGCTCGGCATCATTGTTATTGTCCTGATAATCAGTTCCAACTGGATCGTCTCCACCTATACCGAGTGGTTATGGTTCGGCACCCAGGGCTTCCAGCGCTACTGGCTCATCCAATGGGGCGTGCGCGTCGCCGCATTCCTGATCTTTTTTCTAGTTGCCGCCTTTGTTTTACTCGTTAATTGGCGGTTGGCCTATCGTAATGCCCGTCGCCAGCCCGGCGTTTCCCGGTTGCGCCTGTTGGACCTACCCGGAGTTAGTGGCTTAATTACTATTACAGCCTTGCTTGTCGCCTTCATCTTCGCCACGGCCGGATCGGCCGAGTGGCAAAAATTGTTACTGTTCTATTTCCGGCGACCCTATGGCGTCGATGATCCTATCTTCGGCCTCGATCTCGGTTTTTACCTCTTTGAACTGCCCTTATTCCGCTTTCTGCACGGTTGGTTGATGCCCCTCATCGTGCTCACCCTCCTGGGAACTATTGTCATTTACCTGGCCGATAGTTGGGCCAATCTGCGCCGCGGCCGCTGGCAATTGACCTTGCCTCCCCAGATGCGTCGCCATATTGCCATCGTGGCTATCTTCCTCTTCAGCCTCTGGGCCGTGGGCTATCTGCTGGACATTTACCAACTCCTATACTCTCCTCGTGGGATCGTCTTCGGCGCGACCTATACTGACATCAATGCCGTCTTGATCTCCTTATACGTCCAGTTGGCCCTTATGGTCATTTTGGCCGTGGTCACGGCGGTCAACATATTCCGCCCGGCCCTACGCCCTTTACTGATCGCCGGCGGGCTTTGGTTCATCGCCGTGATCTTTTTAGGAACGGTTTATCCTTCCTTGATCCAGCGTTACGTGGTTGAACCGAACGAACTCTCTCGCGAACGCCAGTACATGGAAAATAATATTGACTTCACCCGCTTAGCCTTCGACCTCGATCAGGTTGATGCTCGCCCTTTCGGCAACGTCACCGAGATCACCAACCAGGATCTGCTGCAAAACCGGGCCACTTTACAGAATGTGCGTTTGTGGGATGATCGGCTCTTGCAGCAAACCTACGCTCAGTTACAAGAACTACGGCCTTATTACGAATTCAGCCCCATTGATATCGACCGCTACGAAATCGATGGCGAGATCCGCCAGGTTATGCTGGCCGGCCGTGAGCTCAACAAACAAAACCTCACCGCCCCATCCTGGGTAAACCAAAAACTGCAATTTACTCACGGCTATGGCGTTGTCATGAACCCTGCTGATCAAGTCACCCCCGAGGGCCGGCCCAACTTCTTCATCAAGGATTTGCCGCCCCAAAGTTCAATCGATATCGAGGTCGAACGGCCTGAGATTTATTATGGCGAAATGATCAACGATGTCGTCTTCGTCGGCAGTGATTTGGAGGAATTTGATTATCCGGTAGGCACCCAAAACGCCAATAGCAGCTATGCTGGGAAAGGAGGCGTCGAACTCAGCAACATCTGGCGTCGCCTGGCCTTCGCCTTCCGCCTTGGCGAAACCAACCTGCTGCTCAGCGATTACATCACCCCACAGACTCGGGTATTGCTCCACCGGAACATACGGGATCGCGTGCGTCGTATCACGCCCTTCCTGGTTTTTGACAACGACCCTTATCTGGTTGTCGCCGACGGCCGCCTGGTCTGGATGTTAGATGGCTACACCCTTAGTAGCGACTTTCCCTACGCTACGCCCACCGATCAAGGCTTTAACTACATACGCAATGCAGTCAAAGCCACCGTCGATGCCTATGATGGCACTGTGAACTACTATCTGGCCGATCCCGATGACCCGATTATTGAAACTTACAGCCAGGCATTCGCTGGTCTCATCCGGCCGCTGTCCGAAATGCCTGAAGAGCTACAGTCCCACATTCGTTATCCTGCAGACCTCTTTCGTGTGCAAACGCAGCAATTCCTGAAATATCACATGACCGATACCCAGGTCTTTTACAACGAGGAAGATTTGTGGGAAATTCCCATGGAAATCTTCGACACTGACCAGCAGCCGATCGAGCCCTATTACGTTATCATGTCCTTGCCCAACGAGGAATCCACCGAATTCTTGTTGATCGAGCCCTATACCCCGGCCGGCAAAGATAACATGATCGCCTGGTTGGCTGCCCGTAGTGATGCGCCCAATTACGGCGAATTGGTCGCCTACGAATTGCCCAAACAAGAATTAGCCTTTGGCCCCAGCCAGGTCGAAGCGCGCATCGACCAGAATCCGGAAATATCGGCCCAAATCTCCCTTTGGAATCAGCGAGGTTCTCGCGTCATACGCGGCAACTTGCTGGTCATTCCCATGGGCAGCAGCTTCCTCTACGTCGAACCCTTATATTTGCTGGCCGACACCAGCGAGCTGCCCGAGTTAAAGCGGGTCATCGTCGCCAGCGGCGATCGCTTGGCCATGCGGGAAACGTTAGAAGAAGCGCTGCTGGCCCTGGTTCAGGCTGGGCCCAGCGTGGCTGAGATCGTTGATGTCGAAGCCGAGTCAGTCGAAACTGGCCAAGAGGAAACCGGCCCGGCCCCGGTTCCAGAAGCCACGGCCGCCGATACCCCGGCCGTTGACACGACCGTCGAAGAACTCATCCGGGCAGCCGGCGAACACTTCGAAGCGGCCGAGGTGGCCCAACGCGAAGGCGATTGGACGTCCTACGGCCGGGAATTAGAAGCCTTGCGCCAGGCACTGGAAGAACTGATGGCCCTCACCGAAGAGAATTAAACGTAGAGACGCCCCGGCCCCGACGGGGTGTCTCCACCACCCTAATCAAATTCACTCCAATCCGAAGCCAAAAGGAAAAAGCGGTGATTCGTCGCCTGTTCCCATATGCTCAAAGTCGAAAGGCAGTTGGTCTATCGAGCGAGGCCAAGTATAGGGCAATTTACCCCTAAATGGCTGGTGGCCAAATAAGACATCGACAACACCCTGCCCCTCGGTGCCCGGCAGCCAGGCAGCCACCAGGCCATCCCACCCTTCGATAAGATCGCTGATGATCACCGGCCGGCCCGAGAGCAGGATGACGGCTAACGTTTCGCAATTCGCCTCCATATTCTCCAGCGTCTTCAAATCATTGGCCGGCAGCGCCAAGTCGGCACTATCGCCGACGCCCTCAGCATAGGGCCTCTCGCCCACCACGCCGATACAGACATCGGGCTCGAGCTTTCCGCCACCAGCCGACTGAATCCGGTCTAAGGAGCCAGTGCTATCAAAATACACGGCCGTATTTTCCGGCACGGTCGCTTCGATGGCCGCTAGAATCGTTGTACCTGGGGTGATATCGCCATCTTTGCCTTGCCATTCAATGGTCCAACCGCCGCTCTGGATGCCAATATCGTCGGCCGCTTGGCCGCCCACAAAGATGACCGTCGATTCTTCCCCAATAGGTAAAACCTCACCCTCGTTCTTGAGCAAAACAAGCGACTGGCTCACTGCCTCCTGGGCCAGATCGCGGTTTTCCTCTGATCCCACTTTGACCAACTGCCGTTCGTCCGAATAAGGGTTCTCAAAGAGGCCAAGTTCGAACTTCACCGTCAGGATGCGGCGCACGGCGTCATTTATCCTTTCCTGTGACACGTCGCCATTTTTTACTGCTTCTTCTAGCGTCTCCACGAAAAGCCGGTAGTCGTAAGGCACCATATTCATGTCTACCCCGGCATTAATGGCGGAAACCACTGCCTGGTAGTAATCCGGATCAATTTGATCGATAGCGCCCCAATCAGAGACGATGAAGCCGGCAAAGCCCAACTCGTCCTTGAGCAGGTCCGTCAGCAGGAATTGATCGGCATGAACCTTGGTGCCATTCCAGCTGCTGAAGGAGGCCATGATGCTGCGAGCGCCGGCGGCGACGGCCGCCTCATAAGGTGGTAGGTGAATCATTCTCAGGGTTTCTTCGTCTACCTTTGTGTCCCCCTGATCGAGTAAATAGGGTTTGATTATCTCCTGGGTAGAGCTGCCAAAGGCGGTGCCACCATCGCCAAGATAATGTTTAGCAGTTGCCAGGACCGTATCCGTTGCGGCCAGGTCGTCGCCTTGTAGGCCCCGCAGATACGCCGCCCCCAGCTCAGTTACCAGCTCGGTGTTCTCGCTATACCCCTCGTAAGTCCGGCCCCAGCGGATATCCTGGGGTACGGTAACGGTAGGGGCAAAATTCCAGGTGACGCCTGTAGCAGCGACCGACGCCGCTGTGGACCGGCCGATCTGTTCCACCAGTTCGGGATTCCGCGTTGCGCCCAGACCAATGTTGTGGGGGAAGATGACGGCTTCGACCACATTGTTGTGACCATGCACAGCGTCTACCCCGTAGAGTAAGGGGATGCCCAGTCGAGATTGGAGAGCATACTCCTGGAATCCGGTCACCATTTCCAACCAGCCTTCGGGCGAATTATTGCTTGGATAACCACCACCGCCGCTGAGCAGCCCGCCAATGGCCAGATCGGTGATGTCTTCCTTATTGATACTGTTTTTCTCAACCAGCGTCATCTGTCCGATCTTCTCTTCCACAGACATACGGCCCAGTAAGTCGTCAACGCGTTCATCCGTTGGACGTAACGGATCTTTGTAAGTAATAGTCTCAACCCCCTCGACCGGTTTGGTATCTGTTGCCGGGTCGGCCGTTTGTTGGCAGGCAACCTGCTCCAGCGCCAGCAAAATAATAATTAGCCAACCAGCGATAGTAAAATGTTTGTGCATGACCCTTTGCCCTTTGCCAGCCCCAAGGGATCACATTCCTCTGGTGGAGCCAAGTCTCCCGGCCGCGATCCAACGTCATTTTATCACCATTACTCGGCTAAATCACCAAGCGGCCACTATCAATTGATCCACCGAAAACGCCTTAAGACGCTCCGCCGGGGCGCCTCTACCTGCTGGGACATCTATTTGGAACAGGCAGCACCCAGGGGCCGAGGTCACCAAGC
>JAHEJP010000401.1 GCA_024638855.1 Chloroflexota bacterium | reverse complement strand
TGGGGGGCGTTATGTTTTCAAATGCTCTGGTGGCATGGACTGGTCCAGTTTTGCCGCAGAAACAATCTGGCTGGTACAAAACTGGACCAGTCTGGCTAGAACAAATCCAAGAATGTGGCGCACGCCCTAAAAGCCCCCGTGGCCCTTTTTCTTTTCACCGACAATGAAGCGAAATTAGCGCTCGTCTTTTTCGGCCGTCAAATGAAAATAAGTGAATTTCTGTGTTGTATCCCAAGGCGTATGGTGCTGTTCATCGACGCTACTGAACAGTCGGAATCCATCTCCAAAGGCGGCTATTACCTGTTCCTCTCCATAGCGCCTGAAGCCAAGCCCGCTGCACCTTACCGATCCTTGCTACTTTGCAACGCATTACCGGCGATGTCGAGCACCGTCAAATCCTGGTAGCCGGTCTTCAGGAGATGCTGTCCCGGTCAAGGCCGGAAACTTCATCAGAAGGCGTGATTGCGTTCAACATGCCAAATCTCCTGCATAAGAACCATCAACAAGATGTGACAAATGACAGGTGACAACGACCCATTGATTATGCTAAAGTAAGGATCTAAGGAGTTTTGAGGGACCTGCCAAAGGAGTGAGCCATGAAGAAGTTTTTGCTTATTTCGTCGGTGCTTTGGTTAAGCACAGCTATTCTGTTACTTGTCGTCTTCATTTTCCAAGTGGGAGCTAGAAGGGTCGCCAACGCCGAGCCAATAATGAACGATCCGGCCGTAACGCCCACGTCCATGACGATGGTCTTCACTAATATGGACGATCCCCAACAAACGGTCCCAGCGGCCGGAGAACTGGCCGATTTAGTGGCCGAAGAAACCGGCTACGACGTTTATCATTTCATCGCCGCCTGTCCTGGCGCGGCCGTGGACATGATGCTCTCCGAGACGGCCGATTTCGGCTGGCTGCCGGCGCTGACCTATGTCTTCGCCCACGACATAGCCGATGTCCAGGTTGAATTGGTCGCCGTCAGGTCTGGCCAGCCAAATTACCGCGGCCAATTTGTCGTTCGAACGGACAGCGGCATCAATACCCTGGCCGATCTTGCCGGAAAGAATTTTGCCTTCCCCAACAACCTATCCACGTCTGGTTATCTTTACCCCATCGTCCACATCAAAAAAACCACGGGAGTGGACTATGATCTTTTCTTCAACGATTATCTGTTTACCAGCGGTCATATCGCGGTCGTTGACGCCGTCTATAATGGAACCTTCGATAGCACGATAATCCACGGCGGCGCTTCTTTCGAGGATGCCAGAACAGCCTCAGATATCCCAGGCGTCTTCGAGGAGACAAAGATCATCGACTATACCGACTGGATTCCCAACGACAATTTTAGCGCCCGGGCCGGTCTCGACGAGACTTATCAGGAAAACGTGGTGAACGGTGTGCTAAGCGCAGCCAATAGACCGGAATGGGCTGATATCATGAGTCGCCTTTACGCTTGGGAAGACGTCCAACCCGTAAACGATAGCGCCTACGATCCCGTTCGAGATGCCAGGGATTACGCCGGGCTGGAATATATAACCTGCTCGGAGTTGAGCAATGTGACCGAATCAGGCGGAGGATCTTTGCTCTTCATCGACGACAACGAACTGCCTACCTCCATACAAGTGCCGGCCGGCGCTGTCACTGGCACGGTCCAGCTGAGTCTGTCGCCGCTGTCGTTTATTACCAATATTCCGGACGGGTATGGCGGCATTGCTCACGCTTTCGATCTAATGGGTATTTACACTGGTACCAACCAGGTGATTGGCGGCCTGGCCCAACCCTATACCATGACGATCGATTATTATCCCAGCCAGGCAAATGGCCTGAACGAAGACTCCCTGGCCATATATTGGTGGAACGGCACGAGCTGGCAAATGGAGCCCACAAGTCAGGTCGATGCCACGGCAAATACCGTATCGGCGACGCCAGATCACTTTTCCTTATTTGCAGTTCTTGGATCTAACAAGACCTATCTGCCCCAGGTGACAAAATAAGAAAAGCCCAGTCATTGATCACCGGGCTTTTGTGTTGCTCTTTTAGTTCCAAGACGCCGAAGCGCCCGTTGCCATTAGGGCATTTTACCTGACCATTTTTTGTTTTATAGCCTCACCATGTGTGGTAAGATCGCCGTGCCAGCCACCATCACCGTTAAAAGCGAAGTCAAAGCTCGGGCTAGCTGAGAGCCGGCCGAAGCCATGGATTCTGGAGAAGTTAGAAGTGAGTTTTGCCGAAAAAATGTCCGGCTCAATGATAAGGGGTATAGACCGGCTAGAAGATGAATTGGCGATCGATAATCAAGCCATCCAGCCCACCGCTGAATCTCCTATCTGGTTCGAGATCATGAGAGAAACGGCCAAACGGGGCCGTGGCGGTCCTCCCGCTCAAATGGCGCCGATCATGGTGCCCACGGTCCTCGGCATTCGAAAATCGCTCAGATCTCCGAAGGACAACCCAACCAAGCCAAAAAGGTTGATCAACCCGGAGTTGCTCGAAGAACTGGAAGCTTCTGTCCTAAAGCTTGGCGCCAGTTGCGTTGGCTATACGAAGGTACCAGGACATTGGGTATTCCAGAACAAGGCCTTCCACTATCAGAATGCCATTATGTTTAGCATGGAGATGGATAAGGATGGCATCGATGCCGCGCCAAGCCTGGCCTGCATGAAGAGGGTGATCGTCACACCAGTACATAGTCCCAGAGTGCGCCTGGCGGCCGTATTCACTTTAAAGGCTAAGCAGAGGATAGCGGCCCATGGCGACTAACATCGAAATCAAAGCCCGAGTCGCCGATCCGGAACGAATACGAGAGCGGGTCAAAGCCCTCAGCGACTCGGCCGGCGAACGTTTCGTCCAGGAAGACACCTTTTTTAACGTTCCCCAAGGCCGGCTCAAACTACGCCTGCTGGCTCCCGATCACGGTCAGCTCATCTACTACCAGCGCCCCGACCAGGCCGGGCCCAAACGTTCCGATTACCTGATCGCCACCACCCAAGAGCCCCAAACCCTCAAAGCTGCACTGGCGGCGGCCCTTGGGGTACGCGGGCAGGTTAATAAAGAGCGCTGGCTCTATTGGATCGGCCAGACTCGGGTTCACCTGGATCAGGTAGAAGGCTTAGGCGCTTTTATGGAACTCGAGGTCGTTCTGAAAGCTGAAGACGACCTCGTTCAGGGCCAGGCCATCGCCCAATCCATCATGAACGACCTCGATCTGCAGCGAAGTGACCTCATCGAGGGAGCCTACATCGACTTATTAGAGCGATGAGCCTTCATTTCCAGGTAGGTGAAAGCTATTTATCCTACTACGTGCCAGTTCAGTTGCTATTTTTTTGCCATGTGTAACCTTTTCGCCAATGCCCCTATCTATTTATCGATATGGCAACTGGTGAGAACGCAACACTAAGAAAGCAGTCGCCCGACGGGCCACCGTCGGCCCAACGGTTTTTTGAGTGGACTGATTCATCTCCAATAACACGGGAATAAACTATAATCCGCATGTCATGGTTGGTGTGGGTGACCGCGTATTCGTTGAAAAGATGGTGGTGGATTTATGTTCGAAGATTTTAACTTAAGAACAAGAGGATATTGGCGGCGTTTTGGTTGGGGTCTGTTGGTCGGCCTACTAAGCGCCCTGGGACGCTCCTGTTTGTGGTCGTGATGAACCTGGAAATTAGCCTGGTTTGGCCGGAGGCACCCAGCCCGGAGCCATTCTCAGGATCCGTGCGCATCCTGGTGATCATGACTGTCGCCGGCTTAATCGTTGGTCTTTTACACCATTTTGTTGAGGCTGAAGAGGTGAATGTCTTTGGGGCTATCGTGAGGGGCAGGCTCGATCCTCGGCCGGTCCCTGGCGCCATCTTGGTTGCCCTCACATTGTTGATCGGCGGCTTCCCTCGGACCCAAGGTGCCTACAGGTATGTTAGCCGGGGGCTAGTAACTTGGCTGTCAGAGCAGCGCAAGTTAGCAACCGAGATCCAGCGATCCAATGTCTAGAGCGGGGTGATGGGGGCTTATGGAGGTTTATTAACTTCACCCTTTGCTGCCCTACTCATGCCTCTAGAACTGGCCCACCAACAGATGCCGAGTTACTATGGCACGCTGATCATTGCCGCGATTGCTGGGGTTTTGGGCTTCAGCCTCTTTTTTGCCGTTGGCGGGGAAGCATTTGCCAGCGTGCTTCGCATCCTGGACCTGCCAGCCTACAGTCTGAGGCTCTGGCATCTGATCCTGGTCGTCGCTTTGGGTGTTTTAGGGGCTGTGCTGGGGCTCATTTTTGGTCTGCTTCTGCGCTCTTTGAAGAAATTGACCACACCCCTCAATAGTCGGCCAATCATCCGCGGAACGGTGAGCGGTATTCTGCTTGGTTTGCTAGGCATGGCCCTGCCGCTGACGCTTTTTCTGGGTACCGCGGGCTTAGAAACAGTGACAGAACAAGGCGCCCAATTAGGTCTCGCCCTGGTCATCGTCCTGGTTTTCGCCAAGATGCTAGCCACGGCTGGCGCATTTTCGGCCGGTTTTATCGGTGGGCCGATTTTCCCGCTCTTATTCGTTGGCGGAACGGCCGGCACGGCCGTCAACCTCCTCTTTCCAGAGATACCATTGGCGCTGGCTCTGGCCTGCTTGATGGCCGCGGTGCCCGGATCTTTGTTGCCGGTTCCCCTGGCACTGGCAGCGATCG
>JAHEJP010000400.1 GCA_024638855.1 Chloroflexota bacterium | reverse complement strand
ACCAAATGCCGCCAGAAGAGGCCCAATCAGCCCATTTGAAAGCGGCCGACTGTTTCACGCGCCTGGGCGAGGCTGAAGAAGCGCTCTACCATCTGCTGGCGGCCGGTGCTTTTGACGAGGCCGCCCAACTGCTGGTCCAAATTGGGCAAGGGCTGGTGCGGGCCGGCCGGTTGGATACGTTATCCACCTGGATCGGGGCCTTGCCACCTGATGTCTTGCAAGATCATGCCCCACTCATGGCCTACCTGGGCGATGTGGCCCGTCTGCAAAGTCGTTTTGAGGAAGCGCTAGGCTGGTACCAACAAGCCGAGGAACGGAGCCGGACCAAGGGTGATTTGAGAGCCACCGGTCAAGCGTTGCGCGGCCAGGCCAGGGTCTACCTGGATACGGTCGATGCCAGCAAAGCGGAGCGCCTGTTGCAGGAAGCGCTGCGCCTGTCAGACGGCCAGGAAGATCGCGAGAGCCGGGCCCGGCTGCTGGAGCTGCTGGCCGAAAACCTGGTCAATCGCGGCCGGCTGGCCGAAGCGCAAGTGTACCAGGTCCGGGCGCGTGCCTTGCGGGAGGAAGGACCGGCCGAGGCCGAACTCTCGGTGCGACTGTTGCTGCGTACCGGCCGGTTGGATGAAGGACGCCGTATATTAGAAGAACGGGCCGAACAGGAGCGGCAGGAACCGGTGCTGCGACCCCGGGCGCACCGGGAAACGCTGCTGTTACTGTCGCTGCTGCTGGCCTTTCAAGGCGAGCAAGAAAAGGCTTATCAAGCGGCCCTGGAAGGCACCGATCGCGGGCAACTGCTCAATTCACATTTCATCACCGCAGTGGGTCACATGCGTCAGGGGCACGCCTGGATGCTGCGCAAAGACGAGAAGGGCTATGAGGAAGCAGCCCGCCAATTTCAGCGGGCCATCACGCTGAGCGAACGGCTGGATGTGCCCCGGCTCAAGATCGAGGCCTATTGGGGTTTATGCCAGGCCCACGGTTTTCGAGGAGATTTGGCGGAAGCCCGCCGGGTGACTGAACAAGGCATCAGTATGGCCCAAGCGGTAGGCGATGAGTGGGTCGAGGCCTGTATCCGCATAAGCCTGGGCGCCAGCTATGCCCTGGCCGGCCGTAACGCCGATGCGGTCGCCTGGTTGGCCCAAGCCAATACCGCCTACAGGGCCTGCAATGACACCTATGGCGAAGCGGTAGCCCGGCTATGGCAATGCCTGGTCTGGAGGGCGACAGGCGATGTGGCCCGCCTCTCCCACGACGTCGACGATCTGCTTCAATTGGTGCGTGAAAACGCTTACACCTACTTGTTCCAACGCCGGACCCTGCTTGGCCCGCCCGATCCCCGTTTCCTGGTGCCGCTGCTGCTTTTCGCCCGCCAAACCAAACAAAGTAGCTACGCTCAATCGCTTCTGAACCAATTGGGGTTGCCGCGGCTGGTCTACCATCCGGGTTACCAGTTGCGCGTCCACAGTTTTGGCTCGTTCCGGATCTGGCGTGGACTGGACGAAATCCAGCCCGAAGAGTGGCGACGGCAGAAGGCTCGCCAACTATTCCAACTGCTGCTCACCCATCGCCAGGGTTTGCTGGACAGGGAACAGATCGCCGATATGCTGTGGCCCGCTTTGGGGCCCGAAGAAGCCCAACGGGACTTTAAGATCGCCATGAGCGCCCTGTACAGCGTATTGGAACCCGATCGCGACCGCAAGACGCCCTCAGCTTATATCAAACGCGATGGCACGCGCTATGGCTTGCGGCCGGAAAGCGATTGGTGGCTGGATGCGGCCGAGTTCGACGATCTCATCGCCCAAGGTGACCGGCAACTAAAAGAGGATCCGGAAACGGCGCTACGCCTTTATAGGCAAGCGCTGGCCCTCTACCAGGGTGAATATTTGGCCGAATACCCTTATGAAGAGTGGTGCAGCGAGGAGCGGGAGCGACTACTGACCCAATATCTAACCACGGCCGAGCGGGTGGCCCAGGTTCTGATCGAAGGTAAAGAATGGGAGGAAGCCATCGAAATGTGCCGGCTGATCCTGGCCCGGGATGATTGTTGGGAAAATGCTTACCGGCTGATGATGATAGCCTATGACCGGCTGGGCAATCGCTCGCTGGCCTTGCGGGCATACCAGCGTTGCCTCGAACGTCTACAAAGGGAACTGGAGGTGACGCCAGCCGCGGCGACCGTACAGCTACATGAAAGATTACTGGCGGGCGAGCCGTTATCTGATCTCTAGACTGGCTCAACCCCGGCGGCCAGGTTATTAATCAGTTGCCATATCAAACATTGGGTCAGTCCGACTACGATTGCAATACACTGACCTGCGCCCTTTCCCTGTTACTGGCCTGCAACTCGGGCTTGATATCATTCAAGCGTTATGCTCGAAACGAACGTCGACTCCTTCATTTTGCGTTTTGTACAGGAGCAAGCCCCCGTTAGCGACCCGGATGCAGCCACCTGGCACGGCATTATCCGTCATGTGCAAAGCAGCGAAGAGGTCCGCTTCACCCGGATTGAAGATGCGTTGCGTTTCGTGGCCAACTACGTCGAGCTTAGCGGGCAACCACCCTTCCAAATCGAGTCTGGTCCGGAAGTATGACGGCCGGCAAGAAACGATCAGTCTACATTAAATTTGATCAATAAAGTATTAGCGGTTCATTTCCTAAATGATTGAAGTAGCTGACCACCTATCTTGTCATCCCGACCGCCAGGGAGGGATCCCTATAGCGCCACGTTATCAGGAGGTCTCAGGGATTTCTCGCTGCGCTCGAAATGACATGGTGCTCTTTCTAGTTACTTTACAGATTTAACAAACAGACCAATTAGTGTGCAACGGTTTCTTCACTTTTATTATATACCGTGACACTCAGCAAAGGAGCAAACCATGGGACACCGTTTAGAAGATAGAGTCGCCCTTGTTACCGGGGGCGCGGCCGGCATCGGCAAGGCCACAGCCATACGTTTCGCCGAAGAAGGCGCCAAAGTCATCATCTCTGATATCAACCAGGAAGCGGGCGAAGCGCTAGCCGCACAAAATGAGGCCATTCGCTTTTACCAGGTCGATATCTCTGACCGCCAGGCAGTACAAGAGTGGATCGATAGCGTCGTGGCCGAAACCGGCCGGATCGACATCCTGGTCAATAATGCCGGCGTATTGCGCGATGGCCAGTTGGTTAAGTATAAGGAGGGCACGGTCGTCAGCCAGATGGCGGAAGCCGACTTCGACCTGGTCATCTCGGTCAATCTAAAAGGGGTATTTAACTGTACCCAGGCCGTGGCCCCAGTGATGATCGAGCAGGGCAGCGGCGTCATCCTCAACGCCAGCTCCATCGTCGGGCTGGACGGCAATTTCGGCCAGACCAATTATGTCGCCACCAAGGCGGGCGTGATCGGCATGACCAAGGTGTGGGCGCGGGAACTTGGCCGGTACGGCATCCGGGTCAATGCCGTCGCCCCAGGTTTCACGCTGACCAAGATGGTGCGCCAGATGCCGGAGAGAATCCTGGAAGGCATGAAGAGCAGGACGCCGCTGCGCCGCCTCGGCGAGCCCAGCGATATCGCCAACGCCTACCTATTCCTGGCTTCGGATGAGGCCAGTTTCATCTCGGGCGAGGTTTTGCGCGTGGACGGCGGCATCGTCGTCGGCACCTAAAATCAACCCCGGTCCTTGTCCGGGTCTGTGACCATCCTGCTACCGGCCTTTGTTATAGTTGGGGATGGTCTCTAAATGGTTCTTTTTCAAAATGTTTGAAGTAGCTGAACGCCCATCTTGTCATCCCGACCGCTAGGGAGGGATCCCTATAGCGTCACAGTATCAGGAGGCTTCAGGGATTTCTCGCTGCGCTCGAAATGACATGGTGCATTTTTTGGTAACGATACAGATTTAGCGAACAGACCACTAAATATACTAGGGATGCATCGCCAGATGTCATAATTATCGGAGAAGATGGAGCAGATATTGGAGAAAATGGAGGCTGACCAAGCTTGATGAATAAGGAAATAGCGTCCGTATGGGAATCAATGTTTAACCTGATGAGCGGCAGTGTCGCCGCTACCATGAAGGTGCAGCAAGCCAGCATGCAGGCGGCCGCCCGGAACATGGAATTGACAGCCAACACCTACGCTCGCTTATGGGGTCTATCCACCGATGAGGTCATGCCAGGCGACAGGCGCTTCAAGGATGAGGCCTGGAGCGAAAACGTGGCCGCCGACGCAATGAAACAGGCTTACCTGATCTCAGGTCAGTGGCTGCTGGATATGGTCGATGGCCTGGAAGCAGTCAACCCAGATCTACACAAACAAGCCAAGTTTTGGTCACAACAATATATCGACGCTCTGAGCCCATCCAATTACGCCCTGACCAACCCGGTGGTGATCCAAGAAACGGTCCGCACCGGCGGCATGAATCTCGTGCGGGGCATGGAGAATTTCCTGGCCGATGCCCAACAAGGACGGATCAGCCAGGTCCAAAAGGGGTCCTTCGAAGTGGGTAAAAACTTGGCCATTACCCCGGGCCAGGTCGTCTATCGCAATCGGCTCATCGAGTTGATCCAGTACAGCCCCACCTCACAAAAGGTTCAGGAGATCCCGATCTTGATGGTCCCACCCTGGATCAACAAATATTATGTGATGGATATGCGGCCGGAGAATTCGTTGTACAAATATCTTGTCGAGGCCGGCT
>JAHEJP010000067.1 GCA_024638855.1 Chloroflexota bacterium | reverse complement strand
CACCAGCTTTGGGCCAGGTCACCGTGATCGAGGCGCCTTGTCTCGATTGACTGTTGATATCGATATTTGCTTGAATGCTTTCAGCCCGTTCTCGCATGATCGTTATGCCCATATGTTCACCGCTGACAGATCCCGGATCGAACCCCAGGCCATCATCCTTTATGGTTAGTATGACCCGATCTGGACGCTGCTGCAAAAAGACAGTTACTGTCTGCGCACCGGCATGTTTGGATATGTTATTGAAGGCTTCTTGGGCAATTCGATAAAAGGCCGTTTTGACATCACTAGGTGGTTGCCCGGTTCCTCCAACCTGGATGGCAACTGGGATACGGGTACGGCCGGTGAAGGCGTCACTGAGCTGGCGGACCAGGGTTTCAAGATCGGCCATCGCCAGTTGCTCCGGTCGCAGTTCGAATAACAAAGTCCGCATCTCAGCCAAAGCGCCGCGCACCAGTTGGCGTAATTTAGTAAGGTTGCGCCGGCCCTCATCTGGATTTCGCTCCCAGACGGCCGGTAGCGCCTCTGATATCAGGGTAGCCGAATAGATTGTCTGGGTCACCTCATCATGTAGGTCACGGGCCAGGCGGCCACGTTCTTCGATCGTCGCTTGCTCCCGCGTTTGATGGAGTAGTTTTTCTTGGGTTGCTTCCAGGTCGGCCGTCCGCTCTTTTACCAATCCCTCCAAGTTCACCCGGTACTGGGCCAGATCCTCTTCTGTTTTGATGACTTCATTGGACATTTGTAGGCTTAAGGCCAGGGCAAAGCCCAGAAAGCCGAACTCGCCATAGAAGAAAAGAGGTATTATCCCAGCCCTGGCCAGGAGTTCAGTTCCTATTGCCGCGACGAACCACAGAACGCCAATGCTCAGGATTAACGCTACTGTCCGTTCACCGCGCAGGTATTGCCGGATGCAAGCGTAGACCATGAAAAAGAGGGCCGTCAGCCAGGCGCCTGTTTCCAGGTTTGACCAGATGCTATCGGTCGCCTCCAAATAGGCAAGTCGTTCACCCCAGGGCATGATGAGGGCGTCCAGGCCCAGGATTTCTTCGTAGAGCAGGTTGCCACGAATGATCTGGGTAATCGCCAAAACGACAAACAGGATGGTCAAACCCCACAAGAAAATGCGCGGCCGGACTTTGGTATATTCCGCCACATACCAAATGAGGGCTATGAAAGCCAGATTGATTGGGACATCATCCCAGCGGACAAGCCTGACATATTCCTCAACCGACGTCGCTGTGTGGTAGCGGATGCCCAGAAAGAGTGTCCCGGCATAAGCCAGGGCGAAAAGAGCAAAGAGCAAATATGGCCGTTTGTTATTCTTGCGCCGTAGCCCAAAAAACAGAAACAGAATGCCAAAACCCAAGCAGATACCGCCAATAATGCCATTGGCCAACGCGTAATAGTTCAATAGACACCTCTCGATACAACTCAGATTACAAAAGTGGTCGGCGAATAAGAACCACCTTCGTTGGTTCTACTACATTTATAAGCCAGGTTGTTGCTTTTACAAAAAGGGTGCATCAGGTTGTGTTGTGCCTGTTGAACAGCCAAATCTAGTAGCCGGTGGGCTGAGATTAGATCGCTTGCTAAGATAAGATCAGCGGATTTATTCAAAGTCCGAAAAACCCCCAATATGTGGATTTTTAAGAACCCGATGGGCGAGGTAGATCCTTTCTCCTGAGTCTTGAGTCCGAATACTCATTCCGGCAATCAAAGTCCTGGAATGCTCCGGCTATATGAGTTTCTGGAAACCTATACAGAATCCCAAAATTTTCTTATCTGGAGGCTCGTTTCAATGTCGCCTTTCTGACTATAGCACCTACCCACATCCACCGCTGGTCGCCGCCCGCTTGATCTCCAATTTCACCTTCGACGTGTACTCCAACTCCTGAGCGTGGGGGTCGGGCTCGGCAGCCGCATACCTATCCCCCATGGCAGAATCGAAGATGTAGCACAATTGGTCATCACCGGCGCCGGCGTTGAAATTCTTGGTCAGGTCGTCGTCGCCATAGGTGGCGATCCAATTATTGACGCCCCCTTCTAATAGGTAGACGTTGGGCACGCTCTCGGCTACCAGGGTCTTCCAACCCTCCGTCGCCGCGGCTTCGCCGTTGCTCATGAGCACGAAGACGGCATTTTCAGGCTCGAAGTGCAAATCGGCTATTATGTCCGGCAAAGTCTCCAGGGGCACATGGCGGGCATCGAGGATGTGGAAAAGGTTGTAGTCAACCTCATCGCGCACATCGAGCATAATGACCTTAAGCGCGTCGTCGTGGACGATGTCTAAAAGCTCGCCGGGATGTATTTGTACCGCACGTTCGTCCAGCAAAACTTGTTTTTCGCCGGCGATACTGGCCCAGCGGTCTTCTGTGGTCGGCTGGCCAACGAACACCAGGACGATAGCCCCCAGAAAAACAGCGCTGGCGGCCGCGTAACGCCATTTAGGCGCCTTTGTGGGGTCTTGATCGCCAAATTTGCGCTCCAATTGTTCTGAGCCCCAGAACATGAACAGGGCCATGAGCACCACCCCCAGCACGACCACGCCGGTTGGTAGTCCGAATAAGTCCGGTATGGTTAAGCGTCCCAAATAGGACGAATTCCAAAACAGGCTGAAGTTGCTCACCGTTTCGCCGAACAGGAAGATGCCAAAGATGACGCCCAGGACGAAGAATAGGCCATCCAGCTTCAAGGTCGCCGCCCCTACCAGGGAGGTGCCGGGACAAAAGCCGCCGATGATGAAGCCGGCGCCCATGATCAGGCCGCCGACGATGCCCGGCCACAAATAAGTCGGGTTGACCCACAGCAGGTTGTAGTCCAGCAGGCCCACGGCCGAAGCAGCGAAAATCAAAACCATGGCCACGATGATGGCCCCGAACATCACTTTCAGGACGGTCATGTCCTTGAAGTAGAATTGGGCAGCCAGTTTTTTCGAGTTGCCAAAGCCGGCCATCTCCAAGACGAAACCGAAGGAGAAACCGATCAGCGCGAAAACCACATAAGCGCCCCAATGGCCTAAGAGTTGTGTTAAGGGAAGTGGGAAGGGTGTCATGTCAATACTCCTTAGTTCCAGAACTTCCGTAGTGAGTAAGCTAGGGCATAAGCGCCGGCGAATACGGCGAACATAAAAGCCCAGCTACCGACGGAAAGAACGGCTCCGCCGGAGAGCGCCTGGCCCGAGGTGCAGCCTCTGGCATAGCGGGCGCCAAAGCCCATGAGCGCGCCGCCGATGAAAGCCATCACCCAGCGCACTTTGACTGGCACCCGTGGACCACGATTGGTTTCTAGCTTCACCCGGTTGTGAATCCAGCCCGAGGTGAAGCCGCCGATGACGGTGCCGAGAGTCAAGAAGACGATCCAGCTGTCGAGGGCATTTTTAGCCCCACCGGCCATAGCCAGCAGGTAAGGCGTGCGGTCAATATGACCAGGCACGATCAGGTCTTCAAAAAAGACCAGGATGCGGTTAAGGCCGCCGGAAGCGCCTAAACCGCTGCCAGTCAAAAAGAAGGCCATGAACAAAACGACGCCTAGCAAAATTGCGGCTAAATATGGGTTTGCATAGGCCTTGGCCACCTTCTCGGTCTTGGTCTTTTCCTCAGTTACTGCTGGGGCATCCGATTCTGATGGTGTATAGGTGGTCATGATGGTCTTATTTCCTCCACTGTGGTGATTAATCTCCGGCCGGAGACGGCGACTCCTGGCCATGAACTTCTACTTCGTCCCAGCCCATGATCATGCCCTTGATGCCGGCCAGCGGCTCGTGCCCGGTGGTGGTCAAATAGACATGCAAAATGATGAAAGAAGCGAAGAGCCAGGAAACCAGGGTGTGTACAGGGGCCAGGAATGGCAGGCCGCCCAGGCTGATCACTACTTCGGGCCAGCGCTGCGCGCCCCACATGAAGAGGCCGGTGAGAATTTGTAAGGGCAGCAGGACGTTTAAGATGGCAAAGTAGGTGACCTGTTGCAGGGGGTTCATCTTTCGCTGGGGGGTTTTATCAAAGGGATGTTCGGCGCCGCGGAAAATGCCCTGCAGATAGAACTTGACCTGGGCGAAGGCCTGGTCGAAGAAGCCGCGCGGCCGGGGCAAGAATTGCTGAATTTCGCCACTGGCCAAATGGTAGAAGGCGGCCAAGGCGGCGTTTAACACCAGGATCAAGGCCATGATATTGTGCACCTGGACAACGTAACTGAAGCTGAATAAACCGAATTTGTCCGGTTTGTGGATGATCAGGCCGGTGAAAAGCAAGATCAAGATGACGATGGTCTGCAGCCAGTGCCACAAGCGTTCGTACATGCTGTACATGTAGACTTCTTCCAACTCTGGATCGCTGGTGTTCAGGTTTTTGCGGGCGATGAAGAACCGCAGCCCGCCATGGGCGACGACCCCCAGTATCGTGGCGATAAAGAGGAAGCTGCCCAACCAGTCGATGACATCCACACTGTCGAGTCCAAGGACATAAAGGTTGGTTTCAGCGGTCTCTAATTGGTAAAAAAGTTCGCCGTTTTCGCCGGTAAAGAGCGAGCCTCCGGCCGCCACCGAATCATCGCCTACGAAAGTGGGCATACTTTGGCCCGGCATCCGATCCGACAGCTTGATCGGCTGGGTGATGAGCGAATCGCTGCCGTGGCAAGTGCGGCAATCCTTGGTAGCCCAATCGCCATGGGTCACGTCGTGGTTGATGCTGTAAGCTTGTATCTCGCTGGCTATCCGCGGATTTTCCAGGCCGGCCGCCGCCAGGCGGGAAGCGATGAAAGCCTCTTTCTCGTCGCTATCGATAAGCAGTTCCGTCTTGTCGAGTTGGCCATTGCCATCGGCATCGAAAAGGGCCAGCACCTGGGGATGGTAATCGTCGCCATCCAGCCAGGCAGCTTCTAGATCGCGTTGGGGCACCGGCCGTTCGGGATCGCCATAGACCCAGAACCAGGAAGTGATCATGTTATGGGGGGCCAGGGAGGTCGAACCATCGGCGTTTTCACGGGGCAGCAAGGCCGGTTTGTAGGGGTCGATGAGGACATTGCTGAAAGTCTCCCCTTCATCCTCGATGCCGCGGCAGCCGGCCACGGCCGAGCCATCCGGATTAATGACCGTCCAATCAATATACTGGCGTGATGGCGAGTACAATTCTGGGATGTGGCAGCTTTCGCAACTGACCGCATCCATATGCCGCTCTTTATAAGGCAGCCAATCGTGGGTGTTGTCGATGCTGTGGCACGATTCGCAGCGGCGGGCGGTGTTGTCCAATTCAGGGGCAAGCGTGCCCTGGGCGCTCTGCCCTTTGGCGAATTGGTGTAAGGGTCGGTAGAGATATTCGCCATGATCGATACGGCGGGGATCGAAGGTCAAATGATCGGGCTGGCTCTCATCCGATTCCTGGAAATAGACCGGGTTGTTGAGCGAATAATGGCAGTCGGTGCAATCGATCACCCGCTCGGCGTGCACATCCCAGGAGCGGCCCAAATCCTCTTTGGAGCTGATATTCATGCCCGAGTCCGATATGCGCTGGGGTGAGACGATTTGACCTGTGGTGATGGTGCTCCACTGTTCAGGCGTGCAGCCGCTCAGGGCCAGGGGCGTTTCCGATTCAACGTGCACCAGGCCATGGCATTGGGCGCAATTCTCACTGGTCGGCCCCTGGACCATGACGAAGGTCTCCAATAATTGGCCGTCGTCGTCAAAGGCTTCTTCGTTCCACGACCACTGGTCACCGGCCTGATCGACGATGCCTGTGCCCAACAGGGTGGCCGTGCTGGCCCAGCGGAATTGGCCATCGTGTAAGGCTTCAGTCCGGGCCTCGTTGTTAGGTTCTGGCGTATGGCAGAGGAAGCAGTTCATCTCCACCGTACCCGATTTCGCCCAATCCCAGGGCACCATTTCGCCTGTTTCGGGATCGACGATGTGAGTCTCGGGGTCGCCCTCGACGACGGGCAAGTCGGCCAACGGTTCGCCATTTTGCCCAACTTCGGCCGGGCCGCCGCCGACATGGCGAACGCCGAACATCTGCACCCACTCGGCCGTGGTCATGTCGATGCGCTCATCCCCTTCCGGCGATAAGTAGCGGTAGGTCAATGGATTCCAACGGCCGAAAAGACCCGGACTGGTGTCCCAGGCCCGGCCGCTATCTGTGCCGCCGGGCGGCGTCATTTCGCTTTGTCCTACGTCAGTGTGGAAACTGTGCTCAGCGATGAAGGCCGTGTCGTGGCAGGCGCCGCAGGTTTCCATGGTCGAAATGGGGTTGCCCGAATCCAGTACATTTTGCCCTTCCTCGTCCAATAAAGGGAAGGTGGGATGGAAAGTAGAGCTTTGGGCGGTTACCGTGCCGTAGACGATGATGGACAGCAGGGCCAATAGCAGGCCAACAGCCAGTAAACGCTTTGGGCGAGGTAAATTGGAGAGACGTGACTTCGATGATAGGCGCATAGTTGGTTAATCGCTTTTCTTAATCGTTCAAACCGATGGTCTGGCTGCGGCCGCCCCAGCGGATTGGATCGCCGTAATAACCCAATGCTCCCCAATCCATGCGGCTGTCTTCGCCATGACAATCATGGCATTGCAGCGCTTCTTCTTTGGGTACTACCATGTGGGAGAGGACCCAATACATTTCTGTGTCGGCAAAACCTACTTCGCCACTGTATTCTAATCCGGCCGCTTCGGCTCCCAGTCGGGAAGCCAGATCCCAGTCGAACTCCGTCCAGTAACCCCCTTCGCCAACCGTCTTGGGCTGCAGCAGGTGTTTGTAGTTGGGGTCGTAGGGTTGCTTGGCCGTATGGACTTTGAAGGGCCAGATCTTGGCCTCCGGGTCTTGGATATCGCCCTTGGGCTGGTTGAGCACCGTCGACACCGTAGGATCGATCTCGTCGCCTAGGATGTAACGGTCGGCCTGGCCGTTGAACCAGGCATACTCGGGCATAAAATTTTGCTCGTAGACGAAGCTGCCCTTGATCTTGAGATATTCGTGGGGATCTTCCGGTATATCTTGACCGGCCGTGGACCAGTCCCAATCCATCTTGGTCGCTTGCCGGACCGCGCCTTCAGGAATGTGGCAGGTCTGGCAGGCGATCGAATCCAGGTGGGCCGAAATGCGCTCGTCTTCGTGCACCGATTCGGTGTGGCAACTGATGCAGTCCAAATCGCTGTGATCATCCGCGCTCACGGAGATGAGATGACCCTCGACCTGGTGATTTTCCGTCTGGTGGCAGTCCACGCACTGAAAATCATGACGCCCCATGTGGACGTCAATGTTCTCGGTGGGGAAAAATAGGCTACCGTCCAGGTCGCCATGTTTCACGGCATTGCCACCGCCACCGTTGAAGTGACAACTGCCGCAGTTGGTGCGAGAGGGCATGCCCACGCTCTTGGCTACGGCGACCAGGTCAGTATCTTCCGATGGCAGCCCCGAGTTGCTCTTGGTATAGGTGCCTGTTTGTTCGTGGCAAACCAGGCAGTCGACGTTCTCCTCATTGGAAAAATCGAAATCGGCATCTTCCCAACCATATCCGGCATGACAGCGCGTGCAGCCGGTCCAGTTGCCTTGAATGCCGATGCAGAAGTTATTGATGCTATTCTTTTTGCCGATGGTGATGGGTTCGTCCCGGCCGTCTAACATGACCGGTTCGCTTTCCCAGGTCCAGTGGACAGTTTGCGCCACTTCATGGGCCGCGTCTTCATGACATTTGAGACAGGCCCTAGTGACGTCAGATCCAGATTCGTAGGGGCCCGCCATCAGATCTGAGTGGTCCACGTGGGGCACTCGCTGGGGCAAGAATGACCAGGGGTCCTCCCCTGCTTCGGCCTCTCTGGAAACAAAAAGAAGGATGGGTACGATTACGATGAGTAGGGTGATGACCAGGCCAATGACCCAGATGTATTTAAAGTCCTTCATCAAAAGATTCCGTTTTTTATGTGTTTCTAGCTCAGCATGTTAGATTGCCGTTCCAGCGCATCACGTAATACCAGACGCATGAGGTCCAGCACTTCGATGAGGCGTTCATCGGCCAGGCGATAAGTGACCTCTGTGCCGTTGCGCTCGGCCAGTACCAGCGATCGTTGGCGCAAGACGGACAGGTGTCGAGAGATACTGGACTGGGGCGTATCGAGCATCTCGGCTAGGGCGTTGACCCTCATGGGCTCCTCATATAGAGCGTAGAGGATCTGCAAGCGCGTCGGAACGCCCAATGCCTGGCAGACATGGGCGTGCAGCAAATTAAGTTCTTCGATTTGAGGTTGAACCATAGACCTACCTTCATTTATTCGGAAAAGCGAATATATGAATATAGTATAGATGAAGGGGATCGCCGGTGACAGCGACGATTGTCATGTTTTGTTTGTGACATTTGTCACAAACGGGCTTCGCAGAGGGGTATTACTAGGGTGAGGGGGCGCTTACGCCCCTCGTCCTGCACTTTCAGCCCCCTTTCTTGGGAAAAGGGTTTTGGGGGATGGGGCAGATTTTGGCAACACTATTATGTCTCTGCTCATGCCGGTGTCCCCACCGCGCCCGTCGCCCCTAGCTGTGGCCGGTCTTCTGACCGAGCCACACAAGCCTCACCCCTCCGGCAAAACCAGCTGGTGCGACCGGGTGAAAAACTGGCGGTAGGAAAAGAAGGCCGCGCCTAAGTCAGTGAAAGCGGCCGCGCCAATCAACATGACCATCACGATCATCTGCAGCTGGTTCGCTTCCAACGGCGCCGCGCCGGCCAGGATCATGCCCGTCATCGCCCCCGGCAATTGGATCAAGCCCACCGTCTTGGTGGAGTCCAAGATGGGTATCATGCCGCTTTGCAGCGCCGTTTTTAAAATGGGGTCGACCGCCTGCCGCTGGCTAGCGCCGAGGGCCGACGCGCTCCAATTTCCGGGCGACGGTAGGTCACCTCGTCTTCTCAGTGAATCTTGAACGTTTCATGGGGAATTCTCCTATGGTCATTGTGCCAGAGAACCCCACTTATAGCTGGTCCTATTTTAGGCGATGGTTTCCCCAGAAATAGTGCTTAGAGCGAGCACCAACACACCTCATTGATTAAGTACTGTCGGCAACAATGCGGCATAAAATGGGTCATTATAATTGATCCGAATGCCACAAATCTGCAACGTATCATCTGTAACATCAGTCCAAGAATAATTAAGGCTATACGCTTCCTGGCTGTTGTCCACGGAATAGCTTATTTCGGAACTACTGTTGGTGCCGATTCCCGTATCACCTGTTGATTTGAGCAAAATAATATCGGTGTCGTCTACACCAGGATCATAAGCTGACAGAACCATGGTCAAATTGCTGGCATTAGTGTCGTTGTAGATAATATCCATAGACTTGATCGTGGAGCCATCCGGCAATAGTACCGGAAATTGTAGACGGGTTCCTCCACCAGCATTCGTGATGTACATGCAACCACTGCCATCGTAAGCATATTCAACACTCGAATTTCTCGGCCGTAGATGAGATCCTAAAATGAAATAGTGGCTCATATTTGGCGCATCTGGAAGATCAACCTTTGGTGCGGTTCCTGTATTCGGTGCGGCCGTATATGTTTCGCCGTCACCGGTCTCAGTAGCACCCTCCTGGGCAATTGCATATCCTCCTAAAGCACTGAATACAACTAACAGGGCTATTATCCCCAAAAAAACAATATAGGTTTTTGAAAGAAACTGCTTTTTTTTCATTATGCCTCCACAGACTAAACGCCTTTTTTAAAAAAACAGAATGAGTGTGCGAAATCCACACTGACCGGAGCAGGTTAGGGCCAAAAAGTGATTGATGCATGATAGAGCATACAGTATAAATGTCTAAACATGCCTAACCGCAGTCACAGATGGCAAACCTGCTCTATCTCGATAGATGTCAATCGTCTTGCTGACCGTCTTCGGATACCATTTAAACCAATCATTCAGAGCCGGCATATCAGTTTCCGTGTCACCCCCTTTGTTATCATTCCCAAACACCTGATTCTAAACTTGAGTCTGGATCATCGTCCTCTGCCGACAGAGCAACCACATACCGGCCAAGGTTTTGTACTTGTAGAACACAATGCGTAATTCCTAGTATATTTTGAGAAACACCACCTAGCAATGTGACTTTATCTTCATTTCAATGATCCTGGTTAGAATCTCGAATATCAATTTGTAAAGACCCCATTTTTAGTGCCAGTTATAAGTGGACACTTTCTGACTCTTGAAAGTTAAAAGATACATATTGATATGGCGTCTCGCCATCGAGCGAATCGTGGGGGCGAATGGCATTGTATTCCTCTAGCTGTTGCTCCGTGATATAAACCTGACTTCGGTCAGATTATTGAATAGGTAGAAATCTAGGACACCAGATAGGGGGCGATAGTTAGGGATTTCACCCCTCGCTTGTGCTGTTATCTCGACTGAGCCTTACTCAGTCTCACCACAACCACCAGCCCTCATCCTTCCGGTAGAACCAGCTGGTGCGACTTGGTGAAAAATTGGCGGTAGGAGAAAAAGGTTGCCCCTAAGCCGGTGAAAGCGGCCGCGCCGATCAACATATACATCACGATCATCTGCAACTGCACCGCTTCCAACGGCGCTGCGCCGGCCAGGATCATGCCCGTCATCGCCCCCGGCAGTTGGATCAAGCCCACCGTCTTGGTGGAGTCCACGATGGGCATCATGCCGCTTTGCAACGCCGTTTTTAGATAGGGATCGGCCGCCTGCCGTTGGGTAGCGCCCAAGGCCAACGCCGTTTCAATCTCCAGGCGACGGCCGGTCAGCTCATCGTTGACCCGCCGCATCACGAGCGAGCAGACATTCATCGAATTGCCGATAACCATCCCGGCGATGGGTATGATCTGCTGGGCGGTGAAGGAGAAGACATTTAAAGCCACAAGCAGCCCCAGCGTCAAACCCGCCCCCAGGGAGATGGACAGCAACGCCACCGGCTGGGCATGGGGCACCCCGGCCGCCCGGTTGCCAGAAGTGTAGCCGGCGATCAAGGTCATCACGCTGAGGATGAGCAATATCATCAAGGGGCTGTCCACGTCGAAGATGTAGGTGAGCGCATAGCCGATGAGGGTCAGCTGGATAAAGGCGCGGACCACGGCCACCAACATCTGTTTTTCCAGGTCCAGCGATTGCCAACGTGAGATGAGCGCAGCCAGCAAGACCAGCGTCAGCGCGGCCAGCACCCGGGTTAATTCATTCATGACAGGTAGTTCAAACATGATCACTAAAACCTTGTTTTCTAAATCCCTTATCTCAGCCCCTTTCCTCGGGGAAGGGGGTTTGGGGGGATGGGGCCAGATCAGGATTTCTATGTCATCACACAAGCTCTTACTATTCTAATTCCCCGGCCGCAAAAATGGCCGCCAGATGGTCGCTATCGGCTCCAAACAGGTGTTCGGGCGCGCCTTCTTCTACCACCTGCCCCTCGACCAACAAGTAGATACGGTCAGCAATGCGCTTTGCCTGCTCGGGCAGGTGGGTCACCCACAACAAGGTCAGCCCCAATTCCTGGCGCAATTTCAACATGGTTTCTTCTACGTGGCGGGTGGAGGCCGGGTCGAGGGCACTGGTCGGCTCGTCCAGCAATAGCGCCGACGGTTCTGTGGCCAGCGCCCGGGCGATAGCTACCCTCTGGGCCTGTCCACCGGAAAGCGTCTGACTGTCCTGACCGGCGATGTCGGCCGGTAAATCCGCCAGGGTCAATAAGCGCTTGATCTCCTTGGAAGGCAAAGTCCGCTTTTGCAAAGTCGCCCCGTAAGCCACATTCTCCGCCACGATTCCCGGGAAAAGAGACACTTGTTGGAATACCATACCCACCTGTCGCCGCAAAGACAACACATCGATGGCGGTGACATCGGTATCGGCAAGGAAGATCGTCCCGGCCGGCGGTTCGGTCAGCCGGTTAATGCAGCGCAGCAAACTGCTTTTGCCCGCGCCACTGGGCCCCAACAGGCACACAATTTCCCCGCCGCCAATGGCCATGTGGACACCATTCAATACCGGCCGCTGGTCCCTTTCTAATCTCAGATCCTCGATACGGATCGTCGGCCCCATCGCTTAACCTTCCCCTTCTGGCTTGATTTCAGCCAGCAGTTCCAGCGCCTTGGCGTGGGCTTCGAGTAGAATGGACTCCCCGGCCTGCGTTGCCGTGTAATATTTCCGCACCTTGCCAGCCACGACTTGCTTCTCAGAAAACAGGTACCCCTGTCGTTCTAACTTGTGCAGAATGGGATACAGTGTGCCCGGGCTGAGCTCGTAACCGTGTCTCGCCAATTCGCGGATGAGCTCTAGGCCGAATACCGGTTCTTGCATGGCCTGGTACAGAATGTGGATCTTGATGAAGCCCAGGAAAAAATCTCGGATCATGATCGCCGTGCAATGTTATCGAGAATCGATAACGAAATACGATAATAAGATACGATGGTTCGTCCCGGCTGTCAAGCAGGTCAAAGCGAGGTAGATATGACGTGCAGGCTGGTGATATTTTGCGGGCGAGGTTTGGTCAATGGGTGGGAAAGCGGCCGCAGGCTAGGATAGGAGGTTGCTTCGCTGGAGTGGGCGGTTACCGATTGTTTTTGGGTAGTACCTATTGAGACTCTTGGTTAGCTTAACATCATCTTAGCTGAACCACATGGTTCAGAGAGAATCACTTTTATAGCATCGGAAGAGCTTATTTTGGGTTGATGTGGTTGTTCTTCTGAGGGGAAAATTGAAGAGACTTCACGTGGCAGCACCGGAATCTTCCTCTTCACCAAGGACGATAGTTTAACCGACAAAAATGACGAGGACAAAACTGTGTCCCGCGATAACATCGTTATTGAAGCTAGCTTTGTCAGTAGCGCTAAGATCAAAGATCGAGTCCTGATAATCCGCGAAGACGGAACGAAACTGCGTCCGACAAATCGGACATTGGACCAATCAAGGATCAGGTTCGCGCGTTTGTCACGAGCCTCTAACACAGAATGACCTGATACTTGGCGCTGGAGCGGACGGCGCTGCTTCTAGTACAACTGCAACTGCCGTCCGCTCCAGCGCTCGGCTTTAACCTTAGGCGGCTGAGAGAACTTCAATTGGTCGGCAATTGCCTGTTTGGTTGATGCTCGATTAATTCACATCACTCATTGCCATTTGGGCTGGGATCGCAATCAAAAAAGAAGCAGAAAACAGCGCCTAATGCGCCACCAATAGCTTCGCCCCATTTTTGGCCAGTATCGCCAAAGAGATCTCCACCAATTCTTCCCCCAACTAATCTGCCGACGTTCCAGCCTATAACGACACTCCCGATACGAAAGCTGCGTGCAGCAAATGGTTCCACGGTCGCGCCGCTGCCCGGGTAAGTTGATAATCCTGACGCGCCCAGACTGCGATAACTGCTCATGCCCAATGCCGGAATGATCGATGAATCATTCTGATAGGAACTGCCACTAGTTACGTATCTGGCATTGCTCTTATATAAAGCCTTCTCAGCTGACAATCCTGGTAAATTATTCATGATGATCTCCTTGGATTCTTCCTGATTTAAGTTTTGTGTGTGGAAGGAGCTATCTCTTATTGGTTATGAAATGTTTGTTGAATCCCACACTCAAGATCTACCGTTCAACTGACTCAGCGCCATTTTGTTCTGCCAGGATGGAAATTAATAACTACCTGCTCGCTTTACCAGAATGGCGCCTTTCCTACGCTTTTAGAAAAACACAACTTAAGGCGGCAACGCTCGGTCCATTGTGTTGCACCTTCCTTTAGCCCTTTCATAACAACTGTAAAGTTGGCTATTAAACCTACCCAGTTCATCGTACAATGGCCCATTCGTCAAGTTGCAATACTCCGCTTCGCCAGACAAACAATGCCAGAATCGCTGTGAGCGAAACCAGGGAGCCAGGGATGGTGCAATTGTCGATATCGTCATGTAGGAGATACCCCTCACATAGTAACCACGGGTTGACTTGTAAAGAGAGGCTTCTGCAGTAAATTTCAAACCACTCATGTTCTCTCCTGTTTCATAACTATGAATAAAGCCCCAATGGCCGCACCTAAAACGGCCACTTTTCCATTGTTAAGATTCAATAACTTGGTTCTTTAAAACTTGAATCTCAACATCTCCAATATGGCCTGTAAATATTTAAGATCTATTTCATCAAAATCATTAAAACGAACGCTATCCACATCCAAAACGGCGCGAAGGTTTTTATCCCCACCAAAAACTGGCAGAGCGATCTCTGAGCGAGAGAGGGGATCACAGGCGATATGGCCAGGAAAACGATGAACATCGGGAACAATAATCGCTTTCTGCTGAACTGCGCAATAGCCACAAACTCCCTTCCCAAAGGGAATTCGCGTAGTTGCAGATGCTCCCTGAAATGGGCCAAGTACCAATTCTTGGCCCTTGACTAAATAGAAGCCAACCCAGAAAAATTTGGGAATAATTTTTAAAACGGCAACTGTGTTGGCCAAGTTAGCGATTAGATCTTCTTCACCACCAAGAACT
Organism: Chloroflexota bacterium; assembly: GCA_024638855.1. Classification (GTDB taxonomy): domain Bacteria; phylum Chloroflexota; class Anaerolineae; order Promineifilales; family Promineifilaceae; genus UBA11865. The sequence goes on along the minus strand of JAHEJP010000067.1, from coordinate 3,047 downwards.
ATGGAAAGGTTTCTGATCGCCTCATTGTAGATATTTGCGAGTGAATAACTACCCACACGATAATTACCAAAAGCTGCTGACTGTTTAAATGATTTGTCTGCAGTGAATCCGGGTAAAGTCAAGTTTCAATCCCTGATTCTAAATGCGTAGCCAGTCACCAAAGATACCACCCCAATCACCGTATCCACAGCAGGGACAAGGGTTTTCAGGTGTATCTTGAACACATAAACAATTGGGGATACATCCTAGAGGCCCAGGCCATAACAAACCTGGGAAAAATCGCCGTGAAACCCCAGAAAAAATACGCTGAGGAATGATAGAAGGCTGCTTGTTGCTTACTCCTGCAAGGTACAACCCCGATGATTTATAGAGTGATGCTTCTCCAGTAAATCCTGGTAAGTTATTCATTGTTTTCCCTTCCTTTAATTACAAATTATTCTACCACCCGTACAGAGTAGTTCTGGATTCAGTCCAACACTCCGTCCTCGGATAGCCTGGGCACATCATAGGGCCTTCTTCTGTGCTGCCACATACATAATCTTCTGCGGTAGAATGACATACTTTCGTGTAAACGGTGAATGGCATATACATAGGAACAATAAGTTGTGGCTTTACATGGGCGACGTTGTGACCTGTGGAAGTGCTATTCCTGGCATAGAAGATCCTTGTTTTATATAGAGTTTTCTCAGCTGAAAAGCTTGGTAACCTAGACATGATTTGATCCTTCCTAGCTTAAAGTTTTGGGATTGATAAAACTTCTGAGCATGAAAAAGACTTCTAAACTTTGTTTATGTTTCCAAATACAGTCCCAGCGGCTTTGTCATAAAGACCCACTTTTCAGTCACATCCACAGCAGCATAAAATTGTTCCTTAAAGTACGTGTTTCGATTAACGTACGTGAATATAACATCGATTATTTTTCGCCCGACACTTACTCGTGAGAGTCTTGTTTCTATGCGAGTCAAAGAATAATCCTGAACGTGCATCTCAGCCGTCTTAGAATAGATCGCAGGATACTGGACTACTAAATAATTTACAGCACGATGTTCATCCATCGCCCCAACATTATTCGCCATTTGCGAAATTCGATTGAAGACCTCTTCTGATGCAGACCGAAATATTTTTTCCTCGATGTCCTTAGGTTTAGGAATTGACTTAATCAGCGTGGGAATGTCAAAGGAGTAAATCTGGTCAAACATCACAATTGGAACCATGAGTCCATTACACATCTCCATGGGCGCAAGAGGACCTCTTACTCCAATAACTATGTCGCGATCTAGCTGGCGATGATCTGATGGTTTAATGGCCTCAATTAAATGGTCAATAGCCAAAGGATCTCTTGGCGCAAGCACATAGACTTCTAATCCATCAATCGAGTATGGCCAACAGACTTCAAGAGCAAGATATCTATTCTCTTTTAAGATATTGTAGATTACTTCTCTATCAGCCAAATTTTCTGTTGCTCCTGCTCTCACTGCTTGGGCAAATTGCTTCTCCACAGATAAATTTGGGAATCGGGGTGTCTCAACAGTTCCAATGGCATAAATGAATGATTGGTGACTTTCCGCAACTGGATGGTTTGCACCACAAGTCGGACAATTGCCAGCCGCGTCCGCCTGCATAGTTAAAACACTACCTTTCTCTGTTGGATAAGGTTGTCCAGTTGATAGGGGCGTGATACCAGTGGAGGCAACATCAGGAACAGCTTGACGCGCCTCTAAGGGGATGACATGTTCTGCGTCTGCATTACTTGAAGCTATTGACATATTCTCATTTGACATGATTTCGACCATCCTTTGATTACTAGGTTTTTGATGATTTGTTTCTAAAGTTTTCCACGCCGCTTCAGCATTGAGCATTGATGGTATGATGGCGCGACGATTTTGTCTGGCAGTTGATGTAATAGAATGAAGAATCTCGGCGGCTGTTGCCTCTGGAAATTCAGACCAAATTAGTGCAATCGCTCCGGTAACAAAAGGGGTGGCAACACTAGTGCCGCTCAACTGAGTGTAAATTCCACCGGGAGCGGTACTAGTTATATTTGATCCAGGCGCCATCACTCCACGTTGCCCAATGGATGGACCAACATTGGATTCAGGATTGAAATTACCCTGCTCATCGCATGCTACAACGGGAATAACCCAAGGGTAATCAATAAGTGGAACATGACCCATTATTCCTTGATTACCGGTTGCAGCTACAATTATCACTTCCTGTTTTCGTGCATATGTTAAAGCTTCATCGAGTTCTGACGATATATCTATGGAAGGAATTGATAATCCAAGGCTGAGATTTATAATTTTGGCTCCGGCATCGATTGTTTCCTTAATAGCGATAGCCAATTCAGCAGGTGTACTTGAAGGCATATTACCGTTAGGATTACCTTCTTCATTAAAAATTGGGCGTAGTACAAAACGGCATGCAGGACAGATCGCAGCCGCGGAGGATCCTCTACTTGAGGCTAAAATACCGGTAACAAAGGTTCCATGTGTACAGGCAATGCTGTCAGCCAGTTTACATGCGATATGTTGAGATTCGTTAGCGGTTCTAATTTGTGACTCTTGAAAAGCAGGATGGGCAAAATCAACTGGTCCATCTATTATTCCGATGGTCAACTCTGGATTTCCCATTGTAATATTCAAAAGTGGGTTTAATTTTATAAGATCGAGCGCATCCATATTAGGATTTTTCTCTATTGGTATCGTCGATGGGCTTACTACAATTATTTGTCCGGAATCTCAAATACAGCCAGCAGCTAAGCCAAACCAAATAAACGCCGAGATCCAGTCAGAGGAATAGTTTTTACTCTCCAAGGCCCTTCAGCCTCGACTACCTGTCCGAAGTCTCGTCTGCGTTGAAATCTTTACGGAGAATAGCAAGGGTATTAGTTAGTGTATGGCTTTACAGCTACTCAGTCAACATTAGGAATTAATTCACAATGTCACATAGACGGTGGGTGAATTGGGCAAAATGGGCAAAGATAGAGTGGTCCCCGTTAAGTCTGACGCTTAGACGATAGGCGAATTGCAGAGGGTGAAGGCGTTGGC